>JALTMR010000410.1:7129-11993 GCA_027001525.1 Gammaproteobacteria bacterium | reverse complement strand
CTGGAGGTCTATCTCAAGGCCCTGGCGGTGCCGGGCGTGGCGCAGCAGGCGGCTGATTTGAATCACATCAACGGCCTGTTGGCAGCCGTCGCCAAGGCGGCGCAACAAGCCGGGGAAGGTGAGGTGCAGCTGCCTGCCAGCGAGCCTGATCGTCTGCTCTACCTGCTCGATGGTGATGCCGTGGGTCGCAGCCAGCTGATGCTGGGGTTGAGTCGCAGCGGCTACGCGGTGGAGGCGTTCGCCAGCGTGGATGAGGTGCTGGAGGCGATGGTGGCTTCCCGTCCCGGCGCGATGGTGGCTCAGGTCGCTTCCCTGGTGGCGGATGCTGATGCGCTGCAAACGCTGATGGATCTGCAGGCCTGTCAGGCCACGCCCGTTCCGCTGCTGTTGCTGGGTGCGGATGGGGCGGTTGATCTGCCCCGCCTTGGTGTGGTGGCACAGCTGCCCGCCGTCGCCGCCGTGGAGCAGCTTGTTCACGCCCTTGATGGCGTTTTTACGACCCCGGCACCCGTGCAGCAGAGCGCCTGAGCGCTATCCGGATCTTCCCCTAGGAGCCTGTCGGACTTAGATACTCGTAGCGAGTACGGTGGGAGAGCGAGTACAAATTTTCACGATTTTGAGGCGCATAGTGGGGCTATGTAACGAAAAATCGGGGAAATTTGAACCACTCTCCCATCAGCGCAGTAGATTATTCCTAAGTCCGACAGGCTCCTAAGTCCCTACGTTTCCTCCTCCTTTGCCATCGGTGCGATGGTGTACAATGACGCCCTTTTCTCAGTTCTGCCAAGGAGCCAGACAGTGGAACAGTATCGAGGAACAACCATCCTCTCCGTGCGCCGCGGGGATACGGTGGTGATTGGCGGTGACGGCCAGGTCTCAATGGGCAATACGGTGATGAAGGGCAATGCCCGCAAAGTGCGCCGTCTCTACAACGAGCGCGTCATTGCCGGCTTTGCCGGGGGTACGGCCGACGCGTTTACCCTGTTTGAACGTTTTGAAGGCAAGCTGGAGAAACACTCCGGTAATCTGGTGCGGGCGGCGGTGGAGCTGGCCAAGGACTGGCGGACGGATCGCGCCCTGCGCCGTCTCGAAGCGCTGCTGATTGTGGCCGATGCCAAAGCCTCGCTGATTATTACCGGCAATGGCGATGTGGTCGAGCAGGAGAACGACCTGCTGGCCATCGGCTCGGGGGGCTCCTTTGCTCAGGCGGCTGCCACCGCGCTGCTGGAGAATACGGATCTGGACGCCCGCACCATTGTCGAAAAAGGCTTGTCTATCGCCGCTGATATTTGCGTCTACACCAATCACAACATCGTCATCGAAGCGCTTTCCTGTGAAGCGCGGGGCGAGTAATTCCGGAACAAGCGAAAGGTCAGAACATGTCTTCAATGACTCCTAGAGAGATTGTCCAAGAGCTGGACAAATTTATCATCGGCCAGGCGGCGGCCAAGCGCGCTGTGGCCATTGCGTTGCGTAATCGTTGGCGTCGATCCCAGGTGGAGGAGGCGTTGCGCAGCGAAATCACCCCTAAAAATATCCTGATGATTGGGCCCACAGGGGTGGGTAAAACCGAGATCGCCCGTCGCCTGGCCAAGTTGGCAAATGCCCCCTTTATTAAGGTGGAGGCGACCAAGTTCACCGAGGTGGGCTACGTGGGACGCGATGTGGAGTCGATTATTCGTGATCTGGTCGACACCTCCATCAAAGTGACTCGCGAGCAGGCGAAAAAGGAGATGAGCTACCGCGCCGAGGAGGCCGCCGAAGAGCGCATTCTCGACATTCTTCTGCCGCCGCCCCGGGGGGCTTTTGGCGAGCCCGATCCGCAGGAGCGCAACACCTCCACCCGCCAGGTATTTCGCAAAAAACTGCGTGAGGGTGAGCTGGACGAGCGGGAGATCGAAATCGAAGTCTCGGCCTCGGCGCCCAATGTCGAAATCATGGGGCCGCCGGGCATGGAGGATATGACCGATCAGCTTCAGGGGCTCTTCAAGAACATGGGCACAGCGCGCACCCAGCGTCGTAAACTGCCGATCAGGGAAGCCTATAAGGTGCTGATCGATGAAGAGGCGGCCAAGTTGGTGAATGAAGACGAGGTCAAGGCCAAGGCGGTCCAGAACGCCGAGCAGAACGGCATCGTCTTCATCGATGAGATTGACAAGATCGCCAAGCGCGGTGAAACCAGCGGGGCGGATGTCTCCCGCGAGGGGGTACAGCGGGATCTGCTGCCTCTGGTTGAGGGCTGCACGGTGACGACCAAGCACGGCATGGTGAAAACTGACCACATTCTCTTTATCGCCTCGGGTGCATTCCACCTCTCCAAGCCGGCGGATTTGGTGCCCGAGCTGCAAGGTCGTCTGCCCATTCGCGTCGAGCTGGATGCACTGGTTGCCGCCGATTTTGTTCGTATTCTGACCGAGCCTGATGCTTCGCTGACGCGACAATACACCGCGCTGATGGGCACCGAGGGCTTTAACCTCGAATTTACCGAAGCGGGTATCGCCCGCATCGCCGAGGTGGCCTGGCAGGTGAATGAGCGAACAGAAAATATTGGTGCACGTCGCCTTCATACGGTGATGGAGCGCCTGTTGGAGAGCATCTCTTTCGAGGCCCCGGACAAGTCGGGTGCGACGCTGGTGATCGATGCGGCGTATGTGGATGACTGTCTGGCCAGCCTGGTCCAGGATGAAGACCTGTCACGTTATATTTTGTAGGTGAATATGAGTACACCCGTTCCCACCGATATCAAATTGCATCAGCGTTCCCACACGCTGGAGGTCAGCTTCGATGATGGCCGCGTCTTTAAACTGCCCTGTGAATTTCTGCGCGTCTATTCGCCGTCGGCCGAGGTGCGGGGCCACGGCATCGGCCAGGAGGTCTTGCAGCTTGATAAGGAAGGGGTCAATATTATTGCCATCGAGCCAGTGGGGAATTACGCCGTGAAGCTGTTTTTCGACGATGGCCACAACTCCGGCATCTACTCCTGGGACGTACTCTATCGCTTGGGAAGCCAGCAGGAGGTGTTGTGGCAGCGCTACCTCGACCGCCTGCGCGAGGCGGGGCACGACCATTCGGCATTTCACAACAAGGTCTAGCGGCATGGCGCAAGAAGAGCAGAAAACCACCCACTTCGGTTATCAGCAGGTGGCGGCGGAGGAGAAGGCCGGCAAGGTACGCCAGGTGTTCGATTCAGTGGCCTCCAGCTACGACATCATGAACGACGTCATGTCGTTCGGCGCTCACCGGCTGTGGAAGCGATTTGCGGTGGAGACGGCCGGTGTGCGGCCCGGTAACCAGGTGCTCGATCTCGCCTCCGGTACCTGCGATTTAGCCATGAAATTTGCCAAGATTGTCGGCGCTCAGGGCAAGGTGGTCGCCTCAGATATCAACGGCAGCATGCTCAGCTGTGGTCGCCAGCGAATGGTGGATGGCGGTGTGGTGGGTAACGTGGAATACGTGCTGGCCAATGCTGAATGTCTGCCTTTTGATGATAACGAGTTTGATTGCGTCACCATCTCTTTCGGTCTGCGTAACGTCACAGATAAAGACAAGGCGCTACGTTCCATTTTAAGGGTGCTGAAACCCGGTGGCCGGCTGCTGGTGCTGGAGTTCTCCAAACCTCAGGTGCCGGGGTTGAACACGGTCTACGACGCTTACTCTTTCAAACTGCTTCCCCTCATGGGCAAGGTGATTGCCCGGGATGAGGACAGTTACCGCTATCTGGCTGAATCGATCCGTATGCATCCGGGCCAGGAGGAGTTGAAGGCGATGATGGTGGCGGCCGGGTTTGAGCGCTGCGAGTATTTCAATCTCAGTGGTGGCATTGTCGCCCTGCACCGGGGCTACAAGTTGTGATCCCCTTTCAGGAGTGGAAGGCGTTGCCGTTGATGGCCGTCTCCGTGATGGAGAAGCTGCTGAACGAGGCGCTGCGGCTCGACCCTGAATCTCTCGCAAAAATTGCGGCATTGGAGGGCAAGGTCATCGGCCTGGAGATCAGCGGCCTCGATGCCACGATTTACCTCATGCCCGGCGCCAGCGGCGTGCAGCTCCACGCCGTGCTTGAGGGTGAGCCCGATGTGCTCATCAAGGGCGGGCCGCTGGGGTTGGTGCGCATGGGTCTGAGCCGTCAGCCCTCCAGCCTGTTTGGTGAAGGCGTTGAGATTGAGGGTGATATCCATCTGGGGCGCCAGATCCAGAAAATTATCGATGATCTTGATATCGACTGGGAGGAGCAGTTGTCGCGCCTTTTGGGCGATGTGGCGGCCCACCAGTTGGGAAATTTTCTCCGCAGCGCTACCCAGTGGGGCAAAAAGACGGGGGAGACCTTCGGCGAAGATGTGGTGGAGTACCTTCAGGAGGAGAGTCGTGACCTGGTGGTGCGCCCCGAGCTGGATCGGTTTCTCGATAATGTAGACACGCTGCGCGTCGATGTGGACCGACTGGAGCAGCGTGTGCGCCGTCTTCAGGACGCGACCAAATCATCTGATAACCCATAGAGCATCCTTATGATTCGTCCGAGCCAGGCGCTACGGTTACTTCACATTAACTGGATTTTAGTGAAACACGGCCTGGATGAAGTGATCTTTGCCTCCCACCTGTTTCGCCCTTTTCGCTTTCTGCTCTACATCTGGCCACCGCACTGGTTCAGAAAGGTGGAGGGCAGTGACGGGGAGCGTATTCGCCGAACGCTGGAAGAGCTGGGGCCGCTGTTTGTGAAATTTGGCCAGATCCTCTCCACCCGGCGAGACCTGATGCCCGATGAGCTGGTGGATGAGCTGGCCAAGTTGCAGGACCGGGTGCCCCCTTTCCCCGGTCGCGATGCGCGGGAGATCATCGAGAAGGCCTACGGTTGTCCGTTGCATGAGGT
>JALTMR010000410.1:0-7119 GCA_027001525.1 Gammaproteobacteria bacterium | reverse complement strand
CCATCGCCCAGGTTCATGTGGCGCGCCTGCTGGATGGCACCGATGTGGTGGTAAAGGTGGTGCGGCCCGGCATCAAAAAGGTGATTCAGCGGGATGTGAGCTTGTTACGCATCGTCGCCCAGCTGGCCGAGCGTTATTCAGCCGATGCCCGGCGTCTGCATCCTTGTGAGATTGTGGATGACTACGAGAAGACGATTCTCGATGAGCTGGACCTGATGCGCGAAGCGGCCAACGCCTCTCAGCTGAGGCGCAATTTTGCCGACTCCCCCCTGCTCTATATCCCCGAGGTGTACTGGCCTCACTGTCGTCGTGATGTGATGGTGATGGAGCGCATCTACGGCACGCCGGTGGGGAATGTGCCCGAGCTGCGACGCCAGAATGTGGATCTGAAGCGGTTGTCTGAACAGGGCGTGGAGATATTTTTTACCCAGGTGTTCAGCCACAATTTCTTTCACGCCGATATGCACCCCGGCAACATTTTTGTGAGCCCCGAGGGCCAGTATCTGGCGGTCGATTTTGGCATTATGGGGACGCTTTCCATTGAGGATCAACGTTATCTGGCCGAAAATTTCCTCGCCTTTTTCAATCGCGACTATCGCCGTGTGGCACAGCTTCACGTAGAGTCTGAGTGGGTGCCGGCCAGCACGCGGGTGGATGAATTTGAATCGGCTATCCGCACAGTCTGCGAACCCATTTTCGAACGGCCGCTCAAAGATATCTCCTTCGGCAACCTGTTGCTGCGGCTTTTTCAGACGGCGCGCCGTTTCAATATGGAAGTGCAGCCCCAGCTGGTGCTGTTACAGAAGACGTTGCTGAATATCGAGGGCTTGGGGCGACAGCTCTATCCGGAGCTTGATCTGTGGCAGACCGCCAAACCCTTTCTGGAGCGCTGGATGAGTGAGCAGATCGGGCCTCGGGCGGTGTTGCGGAATCTTAAATCAAACCTGCCGTTGTGGGCCGAGCAGCTGCCGCAGTTGCCCGGCATGATCCACGACATCGCCAGACGGACCCAGGAGGGGCAGCTGGAGTTGCAATGGAACTCCAAGGAGTTGGTCAAACTGCGCCGCGAGCTGAAGCAGGCCAACCGTCGTAGTGTGGTGGCGATGGTGGCGGCAGCCATGTTGGTGGGGGCTGCTGTTGTGTTGGGGCTGGATGGCTATGCGCCGACGATGGTGGGTGATGTTCCGTTGGCGAGTTGGATTCTGGGGGGGCTGGCCGTGCTGCTGCTGGTGAATTACTGGCCATCTGGTCGCCGCGACTAGGTCCGGCAGACTGCTGGGTGGTGGCACTAACCAAACAGGGCGGGATCGCCTCCCGCCCGGTTGTTTCAGCGCTTCTCAGGTGTTTCGATATTGCGTCGCCAGCTGCGCAAGTGTCTCGTCTTCTTTCAATAGATCGGCTGGTGTGAGGTTGGCCAATAGCTGCTTTCTGACGGGGTCCCGCCCCAACAGAAGCTTGGTCATGGCATAGGCGATTTTCTTCAGGTAGACAAAGTAAAATCCGGCCAGCACGGTGGTAATTCCCTGAAACCACAGCGCGGCAGTTGCTCCTCTGTCAATGAGCTGCGGAAAGGTGAAAAAATAGATCAGCAGGATAAAGGCGACGGCGATGCCGCCATAGACAACAAGATTCTCGTGGGTCTTTTTGATCTTTTTGATGGCGCTTAGCGTCTGTTGGTCGGTCATGTCGTCTGGTGGTCGCTGAAAAAAGAGTGACCATTCTAGCAGGCTGTTGCAAAACTCTCATGTCATCTGTATCCGGCCCGGATTGCTGTCGCTGATGCGAAAACAGCCCGCACACATTTGGGGTGTGGTCGGGCTGTTTGGGGTGCTGCTTAGCTCAATGTGTTTCGCCGTATTTTTCTGCGCTCTCTGTGGCCTGGCACGGGTAGCAATATTCGCCGTATAGCTCGCAGCACTCCTGGGTCGCTGCTCCATGCTCCTGTTCAGGGGCTTTCTGTTGCTCCGTCATGACATATCTCCTTATCTTTTCCGACCCGACAATATGAAGAGATCGGTGTACTTCTGTGCACCACACTAGGGTGAGCGGCAGCAGGGGCTTGTGGCATGAGGGCCGCAGTTCCGGCGGGGCTGGTATTGTGTTTGTCCGGGTGAATCTCAACCATCTGCCAGAAGGGGCTCTTCAACCTCTTTTCTTCTTTTTTCTCCACCCAGCAGTTGGATCAGGGTGAGGGCAAACTCCATCGCCGTGCCGGGCCCTCTGGAGGTGATGATCTTGCCATCGACGGCGACGGCATCATTGCTGAAAGTGAAGTCGGGGATGGTCATCTTGTCCAGAGTGCCGGGGTAGCTGGTGGCTCGTTTCCCTGCCAGAAGGCCGGCGGTGACGAGGGCTCTGGGGGCCGCGCAGATGGCAGCGATGTATTTGTCGTTACGTGCCATCGTGGTGAGCAGGTTGATGATGCGGGCATCCTGGTTGAGATAGTCGGCTCCGGGAAGGCCGCCGGGCAGCACGATCATGTCGAATGTTTGTTTCAGTGCCTCTTCCAGCGTGGTGTCGGGTAGCAAACGCGTTCCCCGGGCGGCGAGAATGGGCGTGACTTCCGCCTCGAGGCCCGCGGTGACCACCTCGAACCGGGCTCGGCGCAGCAGGTCGATAAGTGTAACGGCCTCCAGCTCTTCGCAGCGCTGGGCGAGTGGAATTAATATTTTGCTCACTGGGTGCTCCTTCCTCTGTGTGACCTGATTCTGTCGGAACAGCATTCTAAGGTTTTTCTTCAGTGGTCTCCAAGAAGGCGTGTTCAGTGGTTCGATTACCAGGATAATAGGCCAATAAATTGGCGGTTCGTCAATAACTCGACTCCAGGAGTCAAAAAACTGGCGCATCAGGGCAAAAAAAAGGGCGGCCAAATGGCGCCCTTTAGAAGGAGGGTAGGAAGAGATGACTACAGTGCCTAGCAGGGCTAGACACGAATATTATATAGCAGGTTGTGTGCCAGTTTCATGTTCCGTTCCCAGTTGGGGTTGTGTCTCTTGTTCAGCGGGGGATGTGGGGGGCTGAGGTGGCTCGGCAAGGTAGACGAGATGTTTGTCAATTTGCGGCGAGTCTGCCATGCGTATTTCAGGTGAGGGGGGTGGTGGGGACTGGAATAGTTCGCTGGCGTGCACCAGCTTGATGCCTTTTTCCTCCAGTTGGGGGAGCATCCGCTCCAACAGGCTCAGCGTGGTGTCGTAGGGGTGGCCGATGCCAATGGCCATCCCTTCGTGCCGGGCTTTTTTGAGCAGGCGATGAAATTGAAAAGCGATGGCCTCCGGACTGGGGTCATCATCGAGAAAGACGTCGCGGCGCTGTACCGGGACGTGGTTCTCTCTGGCCACCTGTTCAGCCACGGTGTGGTGTGTGGTGCGGCTGTCGATGAAAAACAGGTCGCCGTGGTGGTTGATCTCCTCCATCAGCCACTGCATATGACCGGGGTGGCGGGTCAGCAGGCTGCCCATGTGGTTGTTAATGCCACGGACGTGGGGAATGGCGCTGATGTCATCTCGAACAGCGCGAACAAAGAGGGCCTTGCTCATGTCGAGGGTCAGCCCGCCCGGCCCCAATGATTTGGCATCCATCGACTGCATCGGCAGGTGAAGCATGACCTCTTTTCCCTGATCGTGGGCTTTGTTGGCCAGTTCAACCGCGTGAGGGGTGTGCGGCAGGAAGGCGTAGGTCATGGAGCCGGGCAGGTTGATGGCTCGGGAGCCTGCGCGCCACTGATCTCCCAGGTCGTCAATAATAATGGCTATTCTTGCCACTTCGGTGGCATGGGCGGGCGCTGTGGTCAGGCACAAAAAAAGAACGACCCATTTCGCCATGAAGGTTGCCGGTGAGAATGGGCCGTTTTTGTCTCTCTGTTTGTGCACTGAATGTTGTCTGCCGGGTTATTTAGTTTCTTTGCAGAATGTGGAGCCCTTTAAGCAAGTTAAGTGCTTCGTATAGCTGGTAATCCTTGTCGGCCAGTGATTGCTTTTCTTGATCGCTATCAGTGCCCTTGTCACCTTGGCTGCTGTTGTTTTCCAGATGGCCGCTGAGGTCTGCTTCCTTGACGCTTTCGAAACCGGAAGCATCGATTTTCGTAATCTTGACGCGTTCCAGCGGGATGTCGGGCGTGATGCCTTCCGCTTGAATTGAGCGCCCCGCCGGGGTGTAGTAGCGGGCCGTGGTGAGTTTCAGTGCGGCACCATTCTGCATGGGGAGTATGGTCTGCACTGAGCCTTTGCCAAAGGTTTTGCTGCCCATGATGATGGCGCGTTTGTGGTCCTGCAATGCGCCAGCCACGATTTCGGATGCCGATGCCGAGCCGCCGTTGACCAGGACAATCAGGGGCGCGCCTTTGATGACATCGTTAGGGGTGGCTTTAAACTCCATTTTGGAGTCTTTGACGCGGCCTTCTGTGTAGACAACCAGGCCATCGGTGAGAAAGGCGTCCGAGACACTGACTGCTGCGTTGAGTACGCCGCCAGGGTTGTTGCGCAGATCCAGAATCAGGCCGTTCAGGTTGTCCTGGCCGCTCTCTTTCTTAAGCTTGCTGATGGCCTTGATGAGATCTTCCCCGGTTTTCGATTGAAACTGGGTGATGCGAACGTAGCCGTAATCCGGGTCGAGCAGGCGGTGTTTGACGCTGTTGACCTGGATGATGTCGCGGGTGATCACGATCTTGAGTGGCTTGTCTTTTCCTTCGCGAATGATCGTTAGCTCAATATCGGTGCCGGGCTTGCCGCGCATCAATTTAACGGACTGGTTGAGGGTCAAACCCTTGATCGGGGTGTCATCAATGCGAATGATCACGTCGCCTGCGGCCACTCCCGCACGTTGCGCGGGAGTGTCATCGATGGGTGAGATGACTTTGACAAAGCCGTTTTCCATGCCCACTTCGATGCCCAGTCCGCCGAATTCGCCGGAGGTGCCAACTTGCAGCTCTTTGTAGGCATCGGCATCAAGGTAGGTGGAGTGTGGGTCGAGGCCGGTCAGCATGCCGCGAATGGCGTTGTTGAGCAGCGAGGCGTCTTCAGTGGGCTCCACGTAGTCGGATTTGATCTTGCCAAATACCTCGGAGAAGGTACGAAGCTCTTCCAGCGGCAGGGGCGATGCTTTGATCACCTCTTTCTCTGCCATGACGTTTTGGCCGATGGTGAGCGATGCACCCATGACCAGGCCGATACTGACGAGTAGCGTGTTACGCATGGAAGATTTCATTTGGCGGCTCCGTCCCATATTCCAGAATTCTCAGGTAAGTCAAAAGATCGTCGAGCATACTAACTTATTGCAGCGGCTTACAAGGGAAAGATTAGCGGCACCAGCGAGCCGGGTTGACCGGTCTGCCCTGGTGGCGGATTTCAAAATAGAGGCCCTGTTTGTCATTGCCGCCACTGCTGCCCATGCTGGCAATCAGTTCACGCCCTTCAACCTTGTCATGCACGTCTTTATAGAGGCTTTGGTTGTGACTATAGATGCTCATATAGCTATTGCCATGATCAATAATCAGCGTCAGTCCGTAGCCTCTTAGCCAGTCGGAAAACACCACCTTGCCCGGTGCGATGGCGTGAATGTTCTGCCCCTCCTTACCGCCAATCAAAACGCCTTGCCACTTGAGGTCACCTTTGTCACGGGAAGTGCCGAAGCGGTGCAGCAATTTACCCTGGGTGGGCCACTTGAGTTTGCGTTTCAGCTGGCTCAGATTCTGACCTTGAAAGGCGCGAGCGGTGGCCTGTTTTTCCAGGTCTTTGAGCAGTGAAGCAAGACGTTTCTCATTTTCGATGAGGTGCTGCAGTTTCTGCTCTTTTGTCTGGATGCGCTGATCGAGGTTTGCCAGCAGTTGCTTTCGTTCGGCCTTTGTTTCGCCCAGCCTTTGCAGTTGGGACTCCTGCTCCTGTTGCAGTTGACTGAGCTTGAGGGTTTCCCGGCGCAGCGCCTCTTCCGCCGCCGAAAGTCGCTGGACGCTGGCGCGGGTGTCGTCAATGGCCTGAAGTTGTGCTTGCGTGAAATAGCGGTAGTAGGTTAGCACCCGACCCGCCTGGGCCGGGTCGCTCTGGTTGAGAAGCAGTTTGAGCGCCGGCTGCTGGCCGGCGCTGTAGCCCGAGCGCATATGTTGTGTCAGTTGCTCTTTGTGCTGGGCCAGGTTTTTCTGGAGCTGGCTGATTTTCGCTTGTGTCTGGTGGTAGGTTTTTCGTTGTTTGTTGAGTTGCCTGCGAGTTTTTTTAAGGCTGCGGCTGAGGCGGGAGATTTTTTTGTCGGCCTGTTTCAGGGCCGAGAAAAGTCTGGCCTTCTCCTGTTTATCGTTTTTCAGGTGTTGCTGGAGTGTATGGATTTCACCGCGCAGTTGTTTTAGCTGTCGCCCCTGGTCGGGTTCCGAGGCCCAGGCGATGGGCATTGCCAGCGAAATGGCGACAGCAAACAGCGGGAGTGCTTTGCGGCGAAGAGTGTTGGCCCCCTCCCGGAAGATCAGGAGGGGCAACGGCGCTGACGTGGTGCGAGAAAAAAAGAGGTGAGCGGTCAACTCTCTTCTGTCAGCGTCATAAGCGGCCGACCTGTCATATTGTCGGGAATGTCGAGCCCCATCAGGTAGAGCATGGTGGGGGCGACATCGGCAAGGCTGCCGCGATGGTCCGTCGGCGTTGCCGTGCGGCCGACATAGATGAAGGGGACGAGGTTGCTGGTGTGCGCCGTGTGTGGCTGGCCGCTGTCGATATCCACCATCTGCTCGGCGTTCCCGTGATCCGCCGTGATCAGGGCTTCACCCCCCGCCTTTTGAATCTCCTCGATAACGACGCCAAGACAGCCGTCCAGCGCTTCGATGGCCTTGACGGCAGCGTCAAAATTGCCGGTGTGACCCACCATGTCCGGGTTGGCAAAGTTGCAGATGATGGCGTCGTATCTGTCGGAATGGATCGCTTCCACCAGCTTTTCTGTCAGTCTGGGGGCGCTCATCTCCGGTTGCTTGTCGTAGGTGGCGACGTTTGGCGAGGGAACCAGAATTCTGTCCTCGCCGGGAAAGGGGTCTTCCTCACCGCCATTGAAGAAAAAGGTGACGTGGGCATACTTTTCCGTTTCAGCGATACGCAGTTGGCGCAGGCCGGCTTTGGAGACGTATTCACCAAAGCCATTAGTCAGCTG
>JALTMR010000409.1 GCA_027001525.1 Gammaproteobacteria bacterium | reverse complement strand
CCGCCTGGCGGGCGGCACGAACACAGCCGGCGGAGGCGCTACGCTATGAGTAATGAAGTGGTGCTCTCCAGCAAGGGGTTGTCAAAACGTTTTGTTGAAGGCGGGCTGACGGTTGATGTGCTGCGCGGTATCGATCTGGAGGTCTTGCGCGGGGAGCGCATCGCTATCGTCGGGGCGTCGGGTTCAGGCAAGAGCACTCTGCTGCAGTTGCTGGGTGGCCTGGATGCCCCCAGCGATGGTGACGTGCTCGTGGCGGGCAAGCAAATCTTCCGGCTGGGGGAGGCAGCCCGAGGCCGTTTGCGCAACCAGGAGCTTGGGTTCGTCTACCAGTTTCACCATCTGCTTCCCGAATTTTCCGCGCTGGAAAATGTGGCCATGCCGCTGGTAATCGGTGGTCATGGTGCCGATGCAGCGAAAAAGGAGGCGGCCGAGATGTTGGCCCGCGTCGGCTTGGCCCATCGCGTCAAACACAAGCCGGGGGAGTTGTCCGGCGGCGAGCGTCAGCGCGCCGCTGTGGCCCGGGCACTGGTAACAAAACCACTCTGTGTACTGGCTGACGAGCCGACGGGCAACCTTGATCAGCAGACCGCAACCAGGGTCTATGAGCTGATGCTGGAGCTTAACCGAGAGCTGGGCACCAGCTTCGTGGTCGTGACCCACGACATGGGGCTGGCACGGCGAATGGATCGGGTGTTACGGCTTGAAAATGGTGTGTTGACGACGGCTTGATTCATCAACCACTTTTCATTTGTTTGCGTCGTATTTTGCGTTTTTTGATGTATTGCACGATGTGAAAGCGCCAAAAGAGGCGAATGGCCACAAACCCGGTCAGCGCCGACAGTGATCCCAGTATCAGGCAGCCCAGCAGGAAGGGTTGCCAGATCGCTCCCAACTCTCCCATAAGCCATTCGGCGGATAGCTCAAAGACAAACTCATGGGTCGGTTCACTCAATACCCATGCCCCCACCTTATAGGCAAAATAGTACATTGGCGGTATGGTAACGGGGTTGGTGATCCAGACTAGGCTGACCGAGATGGGCAGGTTGACTCGCAGAACGATAGCCAGGGCGGCGGCGAGGAGCATCTGCAGCGGAATCGGGATGAAGGCACAGAAGAGGCCGAGGGCAAAGGCACCAGAGACTGAGCGGCGGTTGAGATGCCACAGATTGGGGTCGTGTAGTAGCGTACCGAAACATTTGAGATGTTTATGGTCGCGGATCTTGTCACGATCCGGCATATAACGTCTGATGAGTTTTCTAGGCATTCACGTCTTACGCTGAGATGGCTGCTGCCATAAGCCGATAAAAATAATAATTTAAAGTTAAGGACGAAAGATGCGATTAGGGACGATCGCGTTTCTCATCGGAATTCTCATTTTCCACCAGTTACCGAGTATTCCTGATGGGCAATGGCTGTGGTTAATCTGCGTAAGCGTACCACTAACCCTTTACCTGAGACCACTTCGAATTTTATCGTGGGGAATCAGTGGCTTTCTGATCGCCTGGTTCCAGGCTTCCCTGATCTTGTCTTCCTCGCTGGCTGCCGAAATCGAAGGCAAAGAGATCTTTCTGGAAGGTGTGATCTCCTCTATTCCCGAGTTGGCTTCTGAGCTGGGTGGTGAACGGAGTCAATTCGAATTTCAGCTGTTGCGCTCACTCGATTCAACGGTGGGAAGGGACAAGCTACCCCGGCGAATGCGCCTGAGCTGGTACCGGAGTAAGGAGGTGCTTGCTGTCGGCCAGGTGTGGCGTCTGACGGTTAAGTTGAAACGTCCTCGGGGCTTCAGCAACCCCGGCAGTTTTGATTATGAGCGCTGGCTGTTTCGCAAGGGAGTCAGAGCCACCGGCTACGTGCGAGACCGAGCGGCGTACGAGTATGTGGGGATGGCGGCGGGGTATCGGTTGGATCGGGTGCGCCAGTCGTTTGCCTCGGCCATCGACAAGGCGGTGCCAGACTCGGCGTTTGGCGGTGTGCTGAAGGCGTTGGTAGTGGGGGTTCGTCACGATATTCCCGATATTCAGTGGCAGCTGATGACCGAGACGGGAATCAACCACCTGATGGCCATTTCCGGCCTCCACATCGGTCTGGTGGCCGGCCTGGGCTTCTTTCTTGGTCAATGGTTCTGGCGCCGTTCATCCTGGTTGCTGTTGCGCTGGCCTGCGGCCAAGGCCGGTGCGGTGGTGTCGCTGTTGTTCGCGTTGGTGTACGCCGCGCTGGCAGGGTTTGCCATTCCCACTCAACGCGCTCTGGTGATGTTGGTGGTGGTCATGTTAAGCCTGCTGTTGCAGCGCCAGAGGATTCCCAGCCAGACTTTGGCACTGGCTATGCTGGTGGTGCTGGTGTGGGATCCGCTGGCCGTGCTGGACGCAGGTTTTTGGCTTTCGTTTACGGCAGTGGCAATCATCCTGTATGCCATGAGCGGGGATCGGGGGTTTTCGCGGCCGTGGCGTTGGTTGGGGGTTCACGTCGTGATCTCTCTGGCGCTGTTGCCACTGACGTTTTTTCTGTTTCAACAGGGTTCGCTGGTCTCTCCCTTTGCTAATTTTATTGCCGTGCCGTGGGTAAGTTTAACGGTGGTGCCCCTCAGTTTGCTCGGGGCGCTTTTGCTACCCTTGCTGGCGCCCGCAGGGGCTCTGTTTCTTGGTCTGGCCGACCTGTGTCTACGCCTGTTATGGCCGCTGATGGAATGGCTGGCTGCGCTGCCCTGGAGTCATGTGGTTCACCCCGTTCCTCATTGGGGGTTGATGCTGCCGGCGGCCTTTGGCGTCATTTGGCTTTGTGCTCCCAGGGGGCTGCCCGCGCGTTGGCTCGGCTTGTTGTGGCTTGCGCCGCTGTTGTGGTGGCCATTTGAGCGCCCCGCAACGGGGGCGTTTTGGCTAACGTTGCTGGATGTGGGGCAGGGGTTGTCGGCAGTGGTGGAGACTCGGGATCGGGTACTGGTCTTTGATACCGGCCCACGATACGGCCGGCGGTTTAACGCCGGTGAGGCGGTGGTGGTGCCCTTTCTACGCCGCCGGGGCTGGTCTTCGCTCGATGTGATGGTGGTCAGTCATGGCGATAGCGACCACCGGGGTGGGGCAATCTCTATTGCCAATGCGCTGCCTGTAGCAAGGGTCATCAGCAGCATCCCTTCGACCAAGCTGCCCCTGGCTTTTGACGCCTGTCGTGCCGGAGAGCGTTGGCAGTGGAGTGGTGTGTCGTTTG
>JALTMR010000408.1 GCA_027001525.1 Gammaproteobacteria bacterium | reverse complement strand
GACCCGTCTCGGAAATGCTGAGTGCCGGGCCATGGTGAGGGCATGAATCGATAGTCCACTGATCTTGCGATGCCCGAAGCATTGGGCTGAACGTTTCCGGACCGGTGAATCGAATCAGGGCGTGGTCGCGCGTGGTTTTGTTAAAAATATGCCGCCATGCGATCACGGGCAAGCCATGCTGATCCAGCGCCATGGCAATCCGGCAACATTGGCAGCTGTGACCTTGCAGCTTCACGTCAGATCGAAACGTTTCTCCGCCATCAAAAGAGACGCTGTAATAGAGCGAGCTGCCAATATACTCCCGGCTACTTTTTCTGGATTCAGCCGCATCTCGCCCATCGAGCCAGGTCACATAAACATGCCCTTGGTGATTAACAGCCAGTACAGCAAAACTGTGACCGATGAGCTGGCGATCGTCGTGGATTATTTCAGGCTTCGAAAAACTTTTTCCATTATCTATCGAGCGACTGAAGCGCACGTTACCCGTAAAACGCTTGGCCAGTTTTTGGTTATAAACAACGTAAACGTGGCCGTTGCGAGCGACTGCAATCTGCGGACGAGACTCCCCATGAGATCCAATACGCTGTGCTTCATCATTCACCCTCACCGGAAAGCTGTAGCTTTTCCCCTTGTCATCCGAATAGTTGACATAGAGATGCTCACCCACTACCCATGCCAGCCACAAACGACCAGCATGGTCAAATACGGCGCTCACCGTTTTCGCCTGCTCCATGTTCGCAGGCTCAACATACTGTCCTGAAATTTTCTCATTTGCGGGCAATGGTGCACTGAAAAATAACAGCACGGCCATCGCATAATGAAGCGCACGATATTGAATCTTTGTATTCATTAAAATGTAAAGTCCATACCGGCATAGATCAGACGAGGCGAGCCAGGATAGTAACGCTCTTTGCCCCAGGCGATATCCGACTGGGAAACATAATCTCTGTCCGTAAGGTTTAAAATCTTTCCGTTGAGCGTGATACGTTCTGAGAGAGCATAATCGGCGCGCAGGTTAAAAATGTCATAACCACCGTCTTGTTTGGTATTGGCGTCGTCCATCCACCAGCTACCGATATCTTGCCATTCCAGTTCAGCAGACACCCCTTTGACTGACGCCGGCGTATACAGCAGCCTGACGTTGCCAATGCGCTCAGGGGCCATTTTCATTTTGTTGCCACTAAAATCACTGCCGTTCGAAACAAAGTCATCGTATTCGCTGGAGGGAAAGGCATAAGCGACATCAAAGGCAAACGCCTTGTTCATTTGCCAGGAAAGACTCGCTTCGATACCTTGATGCGTAATACTTCCTGCGTTTGTCTTAAACGTTGCACCGGGGTCGCTGGCGTCGGTCACGATAGCGTCTTTAATTTTCATCACATAGGCTGCCAACTCAAGCGCCAGTTTCTCAGTTCTCATTTTGTATCCCAGCTCGTAACTGTCCGCCGTCTCCGGGTCGAGGCTTGACAAGGTATTGCTGGTTTTTAACGCGTAAAGCGTGCCTATCTGCGGCACACGAAAGGCGCGGGCATAACGCCCATAGATCGCGCTATGATTTGATAACTTATAGGTCAAAGCCAGCTTGGGGCTAAGATGACTAAAGCTATCTTTTTTATCTGCCGGACGTTGATAGACACCAAACGCGCCATCAGACAGTTTGTTATCGTAATCAAATTCAGCGTAGTCATAACGAAGACCTGCGCTCAAAGTTACTTGCTCAGTGAGATGGCGTTTGTGCTGTAGATACGGAGCTAAGCCGACGTAATCCACATCGTAGTTATAGATATCTCCCTGCAAGTAGGTCTTGCCCCAGACCACGGTATCGGCTGTTTTCTGCACATACAACCTCGACACACGGTTAGCGACCAGATCGATACCCATAATTGTTTCACTTCGGTCATGATGGTCCACACTCCATTTGGCCAGCAAACCCAGCGTATCGGAAACACTCTCGTTTTCCGGCAGGGTATCAGGCACCCATGTTGCGACGTAATCATTAGTGGTATGGGTCACATAGGGGGTCAGACTCAATTCCGAACGATCAGTGGGGTAACTGATCCACTCCGTGCTAAGGCGCACACTCTGTGTCTCCCGGTAGGGATCGACACTCGGATCGGCAAAACCGTGTTGACTCGGGTCCGCCTCAAGTTGCGCCAGACTCAGGGCCGATTGGTTGTGGCCGCTCAGTGCATTTGCGGTAAAGATTGTTTTAAAACTCTGTTCATCGCTATTGGTATATTCGTGCCTGAACAGCACCTCGCCACGCCGGTAATCGGCCTTTTCCCGCCAACCATCGCCCTCTTCAAAAGAGGCAGCGAGACGGTAGCCATGACCATTCTCTGTGGTATTGCTAATACCCGCCTTTAGCTTGCGATAGGCGTTCTCGCCCAACGAAACGCTCACAGTTTTTTCAGCCGTTTGACTCGGCGCTTCGCTAATGACATTCACCGTGCCCGCAACGGCATCGGAACCATAAAGCGCCGTACCCGCGCCCTTTAATACTTCAATGCTTCCGACCGATGTTGAGTAGCTGCTCCACCATAGCGCATTGTGGTTAAAACTACCGGGCGACTGCAACGGCACACCATCCTGTAAAAAAAGGTAATAGGGGCCGTAGTTAAGGGGCATTCGTATGGCGGTATTATGACCGGGTGACGTACCCGCTGATAATTGATTAATACGTACCCCTGCAATGCTATTCAGGGATTCACTAATGTGGCTGCCGTGGTCCCGATCAATTTCAGCGCTATCTAACTTATCAATGGCTAAAGGGAGGTCGAGTTTTTCCTCTTCGACGCGGGTAGCGGTTACAACCATCTCCGCAGGATAGTCTTCAGAGGCAGCAACAGAGATGGGAGAAACAAGCAAAATAGCACTACAGAGAGAAAGACCGTTTTTCATTTCACCCTCAATTGATCACAAAAAAAGAGTGAGAAGAGTAGAGGTCATATATCAGCTCGGGAAGTGACACAGTGTCGCGCGACAATTTGTCACACCCAACCAAAGACCACTCGATGGATCATGTTTTTTACTAACCCGGCCACAATATAGATCGTGTTCAGGGAAAATGGACCGAATAGCCTTCCTCGTTGTTAGCCCCCAAGTCCGACAGGCTCTCAAGCCTTTTCTGATACCCCCGCCTCAGCGAAAGTGGCCATTTGCCCGTGCAGGGCGCAGGCTGCGCGTAGTAGCGGCAGGGCGACCGC
>JALTMR010000407.1 GCA_027001525.1 Gammaproteobacteria bacterium | reverse complement strand
CTGGGCGGCTTTCTTCATCTTTCTGGGCTTTCTGAATCTATACGTCGCAGATCAGTACGATATGGATACCTGGGTTAATTTCAAACTCTTTGGTCTGACAGGACTCAGTTTTGCGTTCATCATCGCCCAGGCCCTTTTCCTGGCACGATACATCGAGGAACCTGCAAAAGAAGGCGTGGTCGAAGCGGACAGTCGACCCAAGCCCAAACAGGAGGAATCGTAGAGTGCTTTACGCCATCATCGCTGAGGACGTCACTGACAGCCTGGATAAACGCCTTGCCGCCCGCCCCGCTCACCTTAAACGACTCAATGAACTGACCAGTGCCGGCCGCTTGATTCTGGCCGGCCCAACCCCATCCATCGACAGCGAAGATCCAGGGCCAGCCGGATTTAGTGGCAGCTTGATCATTGCGGAGTTTGACTCCCTGGCGTCGGCGCAGGCATGGGCGGATGCAGACCCCTACGTCAGCGCCGGGGTATACCATCAGGTCACGGTTAAACCATTCAAGAGAGTACTGCCCTAGTGACAACAACAAACCGAGTAGAGATGATTCGCGAACAGCTAAACGCGACACTGTTCCCGACATCACTGGAAATTATCGACGACAGCCATAAACATGCCGGCCATGCCAGTGCCGGCGGGGCCGGCCACTTCACCGTCAATATCGTTGCCGGCGCATTCAAGGGAAAAAGCTTAATTCAGCGGCATCGCCTGGTTTATGATGCCGTCAGTAATCTGATGCAGACGCATATTCACGCACTCAGCATTAACGCCAAACCACCCGAAGAAGAATAATTACGATGACCCATCAGGAGGGGAACAGAGGATGATCAACAGCTTCAAGAAGAAAATAGTGGGCGCAGCACTTATTTCTGTTTGCGCCACAGGAACCGCTCTGGCTGATGCAGACAGCAATAAAGTGCTGGCCACCATCAACGGTCAAAACGTCACCGAACAGCAGGTCAAAACATTTTTTCTCAGACAGGGCCCTGTCGCCGGTCTGGACCTCAAAGATACCCAGGCCCAGGCACAGCTCTTCAAACTCTTCATAGAGCGGGAAATACTCTACCAGGAAGCCATCAAGCAAGGCATCGATAAGCTACCCGAAGTAGCTGCAGCACTGGAGGAGCAGAGAAGACAGGAAATTGCCAAGGCCATCGTTGAAGTCCAGGCTAAAAATCACCCCATCACAGAAGAGCAAGTCAAAGCCTACTACGACGAAAAATATGGCCCGGGCAAAGCATTCGAATTCAAACTGAGCCACATCCAGCTGGCCAGCAAAGAGGATGCAGAGAAGGCCATTGCCCGACTGGAAAAGGGGGAGGACTTCGCCAAGTTGGCCACTGAGCTGTCCAAGGACGCCTCAGCCAGTGCCGGCGGCGACATCGGCTGGCACTCCCCTCAAGGCCTGCCGCACGATTTTGGCGAAGCCGTAAAGACACTGGCCCCAAATGAATACACCAAAACACCGGTCAAATCAGACCTGGGCTGGCACGTCATCAAGGCCGACGAAAAACGCCCCATTGCTCCACCCCCTTACGACAGCGTAAAACAACAAATCTACAACCAGCTCCAGACCCAAGCCATCTCTAACTACATTAATGAGATGAAGCAGAAGGCGGTTATCGAGATTAAGCAGTAATTAGCGCCGGCCCTCAGTGGTGGTGCTTTAGCCACCACTGACTGGCTTTGCTTTCGGCATCGGCAATCTGCTCGGCGGAGAGCTGGGCGGCGATGCGTTTTTGCGCTGTCTCGGCAAGATTATTCGTCAGTGCCGCCGCAATTTCATACCACATATAGGCGGTCGTTAAATCGGCATCAACGCCATGTCCCTCTTCGTAGGCTACCCCCAGCAAGTACTGAGCGCTGGCCAATCGTTGCGATGCGGCCCGCTTTAACCACTCGACGGCCTTCGCATCATTTTTATCAACGCCTTCCCCCTTGATGTACATCAACCCCAGTGCCAGTTGTGCGTGAGCGTACTCCTCCTCGGCCAGCTGGGTATACCAATCGGCGGCTTTGGCAAGATTCTTCTCAACTCCCTCGCCCTTGTAATAGCGCTCGGCGAGTTTCATCTTCGCCTCAAGATCGCCAGCCGCTGCTTTGCTCTCCAGCTCACTCACTGGCGTCATGCTCTGCGCAAGGGCGGCAGAGGAGAGAAACAGCGCCCCGACGAGCGTAATAACCCTAGATAGACCGACTTTCAAAATGTAACTCCTCAAGCTGTTTTGGCATCCCTTGGCCAGGGATGCGTATTGTAACGATATATACGTAGGAAATCTCTTCTGAGCGGCCAGCATACCCCTGTCAAAAGCAGGGGTAAAAACTGCCCATCAGATGGGCACCTCTATTAATTCGTGAATGCGCACCTTAAACCCCAAATCCGCTACATCGGTGTTGCAAATTTTGGCAATAGTCCCGCTATTACCCGCAATTTGCGCCTGGATGTAACGATTTTGGGATTCAATCTGCCGCACCCAGAATTAATAGAGGTGCCCTAATGTTTTTAATTACTTGAGTTAAGTAGCAAAAAACCTTATTTTCATTCTGACTTGGGGGAGCGGAGGAAAGTTCAAATGTCATTGCAGTCTGTTTGTGTGGGCCGGTATAGGTACGGTGTAGGAATAGGCGTCAGCTTGGTCGCGCTGTTTTTCTTTTCCAGCGCCAGCTGGGCAGAGAATCGCATCTATGAAACCAAATCGATTTTGGAAGATGGAATACACGACCCGACCAACGAGGCGGCAAAAATTTTCCAGGAGCCGGGCGAAGCCATGGTCGACTTCCCGATGGACAAAAATGGCCTGATAGACTGGGTCAAGGCCATCCAGCAAGGCTATATCAACCCGAGAAAAAGCAAGAACGGCGAGGAGTTTGGCGGCAAGGAGGTGATGCAGGAGATGGATATGGACATCATCATGGAGCAAACCGCCAGCATGCCGCATGTGCGCTTTCCTCATCTGGCACACACACAGTGGTTAGCCTGTAGTAACTGCCACTCTGAAATTTTTATTCCCCAAAAAGACGCCAATCCGGTGAGCATGGAGAAAATACTGAAAGGCGAATACTGTGGTCGCTGTCATGACAAAGTCTCCTTTCCCATCTTTAACTGTGAACGCTGCCACAGCGTACCCCATGACGGCGCCAAAGCATGGTGGTAACGGCAGCGATCACTATGGCTGAAATAACCTGCTGAGACTCAGCCAGCG
>JALTMR010000406.1 GCA_027001525.1 Gammaproteobacteria bacterium | reverse complement strand
GTATGGGGCCTATCTTTCAAGCCCAACACCGATGACATGCGTGACGCCCCCAGCCGCACACTGATCGAAGCACTGTGGCAATCCGGCGCTAAAGTACAAGCATATGATCCAGAAGCAATGGAAGAAGCCGCACGCATTTATGGCGAGCGCGATGATTTATCCTTGTGTGGCTCCCCCAACGAAGCCCTGCTCGATGCTGATGCGCTTATCGTGGTAACAGAGTGGAAGGTTTTCAGGTCTCCCGACTTTGACGCCATCAAAGAGCAGCTGAAAGAGGCTACCCTCTTTGATGGTCGCAATCTCTACGACCCAAAGATGATGAAAGACAAAGGGTTTTCCTATTACGCAATCGGAAGATAGAGCGCCAAGGCAAGCACCACCTCTTACACTTAAAAATAATAACCGATACACGGAGTGTTAAAATGCTAGAACTTCAAGACGTTAAAATTGGAATGATCGGGCTCGGCTATGTGGGCCTGCCCCTGGCCGTTGAATTCGGCAAGAAAATGCCTGTCGTCGGGCTAGACATCAACCCGGACCGCATTGCAGAACTAAAGGGCGGCCACGACAGCTCGTTGGAAGTGGAGGCGGAGGAGTTAGCCCAGGCATCTCAGCTCTCCTACACCGCTGACCCCAGCGACCTCGCTGACTGCAATATATACATCGTCACGGTACCCACCCCGATAGATGAGTACAAGCGCCCCGATCTAAGCCCTTTGGAAGGTGCCAGCAAATCGGTAGGCAAGCTATTATCAAAGGGTGACATCGTCATCTACGAATCGACAGTCTATCCCGGCGCCACAGAAGAAGTGTGTATTCCGATCCTGGAAGCTGAATCTGGCATGAAATTTAATGAAGATTTTTATGCCGGCTACAGCCCTGAACGCATTAATCCTGGCGATAAAGAGCACCGGGTCATCAACATCCTTAAGGTCACATCGGGCTCAACCCCTGAAGTCGCCGACTTTGTGGATGCACTGTACAAAGAAGTGATTATTGCCGGAACGCACAAAGCCAGCAGCATCAAGGTGGCCGAAGCGGCAAAGGTTATCGAAAATACGCAACGCGATGTCAATATTGCATTGATTAACGAACTGGCATTGATCTTCAATCGGCTCGATATCAACACCGAAGAGGTGCTGATTGCGGCGGGTACCAAGTGGAACTTTCTACCCTTTCGTCCGGGCCTGGTCGGTGGTCACTGCATTGGCGTGGACCCGTACTACCTGACTCACAAAGCGCAGGAAATCGGCTATCACCCGGCGATGATCCTGGCTGGGCGCAGGACAAATGACGGCATGGGGGCCTATGTCACCCAACAAGTCGTTAAGCTGATGAATAAAAGAAGAATACCGGCCGCAGATGCGAAGGTACTCATCATGGGACTCACTTTCAAAGAGAACTGCCCTGACCTGAGAAACACTCGCGTCGTCGATATTGTCGATGAACTCAAAGAGTACGATGCCCAGGTCGATGTGTATGATCCGTGGATCAATCCAGAAGAGGCGCAACACGAATACGGTATATCACCCGTTTCCGAGGTCAAGGACGGGAGCTATGACGCAGTTATCCTTGCCGTAAGTCATAAGGAGTTTGTCGCCATGGGGCTGGAGAAGATCCGCGCTCTGCTTAAGGACAATGGGGTATTGTTTGACGTTAAATACCTGTTTCCTGCCGATAAAGTAGACGGCCGCCTGTAGCAGCAAACACCGCCACCAAATCTAAGAGGTTCACAATGAAAGTATTGGTCACGGGCACCGCTGGCTTTATTGGGTCTAACGTTGCACATTACCTGCTGGATCGGGGAGACGAGGTTGTCGGCATCGACAATCTCAACGATTACTACGATGTAAATCTTAAAAAGGATCGCCTCTCCAAACTACAGAGCAAAACCGGGTTTACCGATCTTCGTTTGGACCTGGAGGATCGCGATGGTATTACGGCTGCGTTTTCTCAGCACAAGCCTGACCGGGTCGTTCACCTGGCCGCTCAGGCCGGTGTACGGTATTCCCTGGTCAATCCACTCGCCTATATCGACAGCAATATCGTTGGCACCACCAATATCCTGGAAGGCTGTCGTCATAACGACGTGGAGCATCTGGTATATGCCTCTAGCAGTTCGGTTTACGGGGCCAATACCAAAATGCCTTTTTCAATCCACGATAATGTAGACCACCCGGTCAGCCTGTATGCGGCGTCGAAGAAGGCCAACGAGCTAATGGCCCACACATACAGCCATCTCTACCAGATCCCTACTACAGGGTTGAGATTCTTTACCGTCTATGGCCCCTGGGGGCGCCCCGACATGGCTCTTTTCCTGTTTACCAAAGCCATATTAGAAGGTAAGCCCATCGACGTCTTTAATTATGGTAAATGCCGCCGAGACTTCACCTACATTGACGACATCGTCGAAGGTGTTGTGCGAACGCTGGACAATATTGCCACGCCCAACCCGGACTGGTCCGGGGACAATCCGGATACAGGCACCAGCTATGCACCCTACCGCCTCTACAACATTGGCAACAACCAACCCGTGGAGCTTCTTCGTTTTATTGAAATTATCGAGGAGTGCATAGGCAAGGAGGCCAAGAAAAACATGCTCCCTCTGCAACCTGGGGACGTACCGGCCACCTATGCAAATGTTGATGACCTTATAAAAGATGTAGGTTTCAAACCGGCGACAGCCATTGAAGACGGCATCGAAAACTTTGTTAAGTGGTACCGGGATTATTACAAAGTATAAAGTGGCGCCTCAATAAAAAAGCCACGTTTCAACGTGGCTTTTTTATATCTACCCACCAGACAATAAAAAGGGCCGGATCAACCAGCCCTTTTTTATCCACAAGCCAAATAATTACTTGTAGAAGTCGATCATTGTTTCCAGTGACTTGGCTTTGATTTTAGAGGCATGGCCAGCAGCCCCGAATGCCTCGTAGCGATCTTTACATACCTGAGCCATCGCTTCCGTGGCTGCTTTGTAAAACTTACGAGGATCAAAGTTAGACTTGTTTTCAGCCAGGTGTTTACGAACTGCACCAGTGGAAGCCATACGCAGATCGGTATCAATATTAACCTTACGTACACCAGACTTAATTCCTTCAACAATTTCGTCAACCGGAACGCCATAAGTCTGTGGCATTTCACCACCATACTCGTTAATGATGTTTAACCACTCCTGGGGCACAGAAGAAGAACCGTGCATAACCAGATGGGTGTTCGGAATAACCGCATGAATCTCTTTGATGCGATCAATACGCAGCACATCACCTGTTGGCTTGCTGGAAAACTTATACGCCCCGTGAGAAGTACCGATGGCAATCGCCAGAGCATCACAGTTTGTAAGCTCTACGAATTTTTTAGCTTCCTGAGGATCCGTCAACAACATATCCAGATCGAGCTTTCCTTCAGCACCGTGCCCATCTTCCTCGCCCATTTCACCCGTTTCCAGGGAGCCCAGACAACCCAGCTCACCCTCAACAGACACACCACAGGCGTGTGCCAAATCAGCAACCTGCTTGGTCACCTCGACGTTATATTCGAAAGAAGAAGGTGTTTTACCATCAGCTTCCAACGAACCGTCCATCATTACCGAGGTAAAACCGGACTGAATAGAACGGAAACAGACGTCGGGAGAAGCACCATGGTCCTGGTGCATACAAATGGGAATATGGGGGTACTGCTCAACTGCAGCTGTAATCAGGTGACGCAGGAAAGGTTCGCCCGCATAGCTACGCGCACCGGCGGAGCCCTGCATGATCACTGGCGCATCAACAGCATCAGCGGCTTGCATGATGGCGTGTACCTGCTCCATGTTGTTAACGTTAAAAGCGGGTAGACCAAAGCTGTTATCTGCAGCGTAGTCCAACAGTTGACGCATAGAAATTAATGCCATGTTGCTCTCCTTAATAAATAAAGGCTTTTCAATAAATAAACAAACGCCCCTCGCAAGACACACCTAGGCGTGTCTTAAAAATCCAAAGGGCAAAAAATCACTAAATCAGAATCAGGAACCCGAGACGTCCAACATATCCCCGACACGCACTATCTTCATCGCGTTTGTACCACCCAGGACACCCATCAAATCACCTTTGGTGATAATGACCAAATCACCATCACGCACGGCACCTCGGCGCATCAACTCATCAATGGCTTCTTTGTTGACCTCTGCATGATCCGTAGATGACACACTGAAACTGACTGGGCAAACCCCTCGATACAAAGTCACCTTCCGACGTGTTTCCACATGAGGCGTCAGTGCATAAATGGGAATCGCTGAGCTAATCCGAGACATCCACAAAGGAGTTGAACCAGATTCAGTCAACGAAGCAATTGCTTTTACACCGAGGTGGTTCGCGGCATACATAGCAGACATGGCGATGGCTTCGTCGGTACGAGAAAAACGAGTGTTGATACGATGATCAGAAACAGTTGCCTGTTCCTGCTTCTCCGCGCTAACGCATATACGCGCCATAGCCGCGACTGCTTTGGCGGGGTATTTTCCTGCTGCCGTCTCGGCGGATAACATCACCGCATCGGTCCCATCAAGGACGGCGTTCGCCACGTCAAATACTTCGGCACGAGTAGGAATGGGATTCTCTATCATGCTCTCCATCATTTGCGTCGCGGTAATAACTGCCCGATTCATTTCACGGGCAATTCTAATAAAACGCTTCTGGACTGCGGGCAGTTCTGCGTCACCAATCTCAACACCCAGATCTCCCCTTGCGATCATTATGGCGTCGGAGGCAGCAACAATCTCCTCGATATCATCGACGGCTTCGGCACGTTCGATTTTGGCCACAATGCCACCGTGTCCGCCGGCCTCCCGAAGCAGCTCTCTTGCCAAATGCACATCATCGGCACAACGAGGAAATGAGATCGCCACATAATCAGCCTGAATCTTGGCTGCCGTGATGATGTCCGCACGATCTTTTTCGGTCAACGCATCGGCTGACAAGCCCCCACCCTGGCGGTTGATCCCCTTGTTGTTGGACAAGTATCCCCCTACCTGGACCTTACAAATGATCTCGGCGCCCGCGACCTCTTCCACCCACAGAACGATGCGACCATCATCCAGCAACAGGGTATCGCCCCGATCGACGTCGTTAGGTAGCTCTTTATAGGTGAGACCGACACGCTCACGGTCGCCGTCATCCAGACCCAAAGCGCCATCCAGAATAAAGCGATCACCCTCTTCGAGGAATACCTTTCCCGCTTTGAATCGGGCGGTACGAATCTTGGGGCCCTGCAAATCAGCAAGCACCCCCACCTGACGGCCATGGGCTCGCGCACGGTTACGAACCGCTTCGGCTCGATTGATGTGATCCTCGGCAGTTCCATGAGAAAAATTGGCCCTGACAACGTCAACACCGGCTTGAATAAGTTCATCCAATACCTGTGGATCATCAGTGGCCGGACCTAACGTCGCTACAATTTTCGTGCGTCTAAACATATTTTATGAGCTCAAAACCCAAATACAGATAATTATTTTCCGTTCACAAACCAAGCACCCCCTCGACCCAAGCCGAGGGACTACCCCACATTATTAATTTGCAGCGCGCTCTTCAAGGATCGCAACCGCAGGCAATTTTTTGCCTTCAAGGAACTCAAGAAAAGCACCACCGCCAGTGGAAATGTAAGACACTTTATCAGCGATATCATATTTATCAACCGCTGCCAGGGTATCACCACCACCAGCGATAGAAAACGCTGAAGACTCCGCAATGGCCATGGCAATCGCCTTGGTACCTTCGCCAAACTGATCAAACTCAAAGACCCCAACAGGGCCATTCCAGACAATGGTACCCGCCGATTTCAAAACCTCAGCCAAAGCAGCAGCGCTGTCAGGGCCAATATCGAAAATCATATCGTCGTCTTCTACCGCAGAAACAGGTTTCAGACTGGCTTCTGCCGTCTCTGAAAACTCCTTTCCACAAACAACATCTGTCGGTACCGGAATATCACCGCCCCGTGATTTGGCATCAGAAATCAATTTATTACACGTATCAACCAAATCAGCTTCGTAGAGGGATTTGCCAACGTTATTGCCCGTCGCGGCAATGAAGGTGTTAGCAATACCACCACCGACAATCAATTGATCCACTACTTTGGAGAGGGACTCCAACACAGTCAGCTTGGTGGATACTTTGGAGCCACCAACAATAGCCACCATTGGCCGGGCCGGGTTATCCAACGCCTTACCCAGCGCATCCAACTCACCAGCCAGCAAGGGGCCAGCACAAGCAACCGGCGCATACTTTGCTACACCATGAGTAGACCCTTGTGCCCTGTGTGCTGTACCAAACGCATCCATGACAAAAACATCACACAACGCGGCATATTTTTTGGCCAATTCGTCAGCATTTTTCTTCTCGCCGGCATTAAATCTAACATTCTCCAGAATAGCGACATCACCGGGGGCAATATCCACACCATCAAGATAATCCCTGATCAACTTAACCTCTTTGCCCAACAAGTTCCCCATGTGTTCAGCCACTGGAGCCAAGGAAAACTCTTCCGCATACTCACCCTCTGTCGGGCGCCCCAAGTGAGACATAATCATCACAGCGGCACCGGCTTCTAAAGCTTTTTCGATGGTAGGCAGAGAAGCACGAATACGCGCATCGGACGTTACCTTGCCACCTTTGACAGGCACGTTCAGATCCTGACGGATCAATACACGTTTACCAGACAGATCAAGATCAATCATTTTAATGACAGACATGGTTAACTCTCCATGATATTTATTTGAAAGAAATTTGGTGAGGTGGCCCTCAGCAAATGTCTCTCGACTTCAAATTGAAATACAAAAAGACACGGGAGCAAATGCCCCCATGCCTCTAATTGCGACAGCTATGCTTAGTTGGCTGCAACGTGACGAACAAAGCGCATCATGTTACAGGTGTAACCATACTCATTGTCATACCAGGCAACCAGCTTAACAAAAGTACCGTCAAGCGCGATACCTGCACCGGCATCAAATATAGAGGAGTACCCTACACCGCGAAAATCGGTGGAAACCACTTTCTCATCCGTATAGGCCAGAGTATCGCCAATGCCATCAGTTTCAGATGCCGCTTTAACAGCCGAGCAGATATCTTCGTAGGAAGCATCGCTATTCAGCTCAACAGTCAAATCAACCACAGACACATCGGAAGTAGGAACGCGAAAAGCCATTCCCGTCAGCTTACCGTTCAGCTCGGGTAGCACAACACCCACTGCTTTGGCCGCACCCGTTGAAGAAGGGATGATGTTTTCCAGAATGCCTCGACCACCGCGCCAATCTTTCATGGAGGGGCCATCAACTGTTTTCTGAGTGGCCGTTGCGGCATGAACAGTTGTCATCAAGCCACGCTTGATACCAAATTTGTCATTGATAACTTTAGCCAGGGGCGCAAGGCAGTTAGTCGTACAGGAAGCAGCCGAGCTGATGGCCTGACCTGCATATTTTTCGTGGTTGACGCCATATACAAACATTGGCGTCGCATCTTTGGAAGGTGCTGACTGAACAACCTTTTTGGCACCTGCATCGATGTGAGCCTGACAGCTCTCTTCGGTCAGGAAGAAACCGGTACACTCAAGAACGATATCGACATCCACGTCACCCCATTTCAAATCAGCAGGATTGCGCTCTGCTGTCAAACGAATGGTCTTGCCGTTTACAATCAGATTACCGTTATCCACAGAGACATCACCGTCGAAACGGCCGTGAACGGAATCATATTTCAGCATATACGCCAGGTAATCTGCATCCAGCAGATCATTGATCGCAACAATTTCCATGTCTGGAAAATCTTTCGCTACAGCACGAAAAGCCATGCGACCGATACGGCCAAAACCGTTAATACCAATTTTAATTGCCATTGTGTATTTTCTCCCTAAGGGTAAATAAAAACCTTGGCCCGCCCCGGCTAAACCTGAGCGGGCTAATAATTGTTATTTAGAGTACGCCTTCTACCGCAGCGACTACATTTTCCACGGTAAAGCCAAACTCTTTGAACAGCTCGCCAGCAGGTGCAGATTCACCAAAATGGTCGATACCCACTACGGCGTCAGCGTATTTATACCAAGCATCAGTCACCGCGGCTTCAACTGCAACGGTGGGGACACCCTTGATCAGAACGGATGAACGATAGGCCTCGTCCTGCGCATCAAAAACATTAGTGGAAGGCATGGACACCACACGCACCTTCTTGCCCGTCATGGCATCAGCAGCACCCGTTGCCAAAGCGACTTCAGAACCGGTAGCAATAATGATTGCATCCGGGCTGCCTTCGCAATCCTTCAGAATGTACCCACCCTTGCTGATGGCAGCAATCTGTTCGTCGGTCCGCTCATTATGAGGCAAACCCTGACGAGAGAAGATCAGGCAAGATGGACCGTCCTTGCGCTCGATTGCCTGAGCCCAACAGACCGCTGACTCCACTGCATCGCACGGACGCCACACAGCCATGTTTGGAATCATACGCAACGTTGGAATCTGTTCGATAGGCTGATGTGTCGGACCATCTTCACCCAAGCCAATGGAGTCATGGGTAAACACAAAGATGCTTTGAATTTTCATCAGAGCAGCCATACGCAGAGCGTTGCGAGCATACTCGGAGAACATCAAGAAGGTCGCGCCGAAAGGAATCAAGCCGCCGTGCAACGCCATACCATTCATGATGGCAGACATACCAAACTCACGCACACCGTAGTTCAGATAGTTAGCATCTTCATTACTGATCATCGGCTTATAGCCAGACCACTCGGTCAGATTTGAACAACCCAGGTCAGCGGAGCCGCCAAACATTTCAGGAACCAGGGGCGAATACGCTTCGATAGCGGCCAACGACGCCTGGCGTGTTGCAGGGCTTTTCGCCGCCGCATCAACGGAGGCAATGTATTCAGCTGATTTGGCCGCCCAGTCTGCCGGCAGATCACCTGCCATACGACGTTCGTACTCAGCCGCCAACTCAGGAAATGCTGCTTTATAAGCCGCGAACTTTTCATTCCAGGCTGCTTCGGCTTTGGCACCTTTTTCCTTTGCATCCCAGCCAGCATAGACATCTGCAGGCACTTCAAACGGACCGTGATCCCAACCCAAAGCTGCTTTTGTCAGGTTAATTTCTTCTTCGCCCAAAGGAGCGCCATGACAGGCGTGACTACCGGCCTTGTTCGGAGAACCAAACCCGATGGTCGTTTTGCAGCAAATCATGGTGGGTTTGTCAGTCATCGCTTTCGCTGTCGCGATGGCGTGTGAAAGGGCTTCGGGGTCGTGACCGTCTACATCGGCAATCACATGCCAGCCGTAGGATTCAAAACGCTTCGGCGTGTCGTCAGAGAACCAGCCCTCAACGTGCCCATCGATGGAGATACCATTGTCATCCCAGAAAGCAATCAACTTACCCAGGCCCAACGTTCCAGCCAGAGAGCATGCCTCGTGAGAGATACCTTCCATCAAACATCCGTCACCCAGGAAGACATAAGTGTGGTGATCGACGATCTCGTGGCCCTTCTGGTTAAAGTGGCCCGCCAACGCCTTCTCGGCAATCGCCATGCCTACGCCATTAGTAATACCTTGCCCCAGAGGGCCTGTGGTGGTTTCAACACCGGGGGCATAGCCATACTCCGGGTGACCCGGTGTTTTTGAGTGCAACTGACGGAAATTCTTCAGATCATCAATGCTCAGGTCATAGCCCGTTAAGTGCAGCAGAGAATAGATCAGCATCGAACCGTGGCCATTGGACAGAATAAAGCGGTCGCGATTGCTCCAGTTTGGGTTGGCCGGATTGTGAACCAGGTTATCGTTCCACAGAACCTCGGCAATATCGGCCATCCCCATGGGGGCGCCAGGATGACCTGAGTTGGCTTTCTGTACAGCATCCATACTCAAAGCACGGATAGCATTGGCTAGTTCTTTACGAGAGGGCATAAAACTCTCCTCAAAGGTTTTATTGTTAAGGAATTCAAAAAGTTACCAGCGACCAAAAGGCCACCCACACACCTGAGCAAGGCGGGAAAGCTGGGCATCTTATCACATATGAAGGCTATCAACACGCCACAACGAACTGTAACTCAGAGCCACCCCGACCTAGCCGCACATACACCACAACCATATCGCTACAGAAACAACGCGGGGCGCGCCCTGTTTTTTCTCGCCATTCTCCAACACTTACAAATAATCAGCAATACCCCACCACCTTATCCGCCGGGCCACCGGCAACAGGACATTTCCGTTTGAGTGTTGTTGTGAAATAGCGCTAGAATCCCGACCCTTGGGCACAGAGCCGATGGTGCCCGCATAACTCAATCCAATAAAGCAGTGGAGTTAAATACATGGAGTTAACTACATAATGACAAACAACTACCTATTTACTTCCGAGTCAGTCTCCGAAGGACATCCTGACAAAGTTGCCGACCAAATTTCTGATGGCATCCTCGACGCTATTCTGGCGCAGGATAAAGAAGCCCGCGTTGCCTGTGAAACACTGGTCAACACCGGCATGGTCATCCTCTCCGGCGAAATTACCACATCCGCTTGGGTTGATATGCAAAAAGTGGTTCGCGACACAGTTAAAGAGATCGGCTACAACAGCTCCGAGATGGGATTCGATTACGAGTCCTGTGCCGTTATCACCTCAATCGACAAGCAGTCCGTCGACATAGCACAAGGTGTTGACGACTCGGAGGAACATGAGCAAGGCGCCGGCGACCAGGGTTTGATGTTCGGCTATGCGTCCAACGAAACAGATGTACTCATGCCTGCCCCCGTCCACTTCGCCCACAAACTGGTCAAACGACAGGCAGAAGTTCGCAAAAATGGCACCCTGCCCTGGCTGCGCCCGGACGCCAAAAGCCAGGTCACGTTCCGCTATGAAAACGACAAACCCGTCGGCATCGAGGCCGTGGTGCTCTCCACCCAGCACGATGAAGAGATCAGCAACGACGTCCTGCGCGAAGCCATCATGGACGAGATCATCAAGCCTGTCCTGCCTGCGGAGTGGCTGCACAACGACACACTGTTTCACATCAACCCAACGGGGCGTTTTGTCATTGGTGGTCCCGTCGGTGACTGCGGACTGACTGGCCGTAAAATCATCGTCGACACCTACGGCGGCATGGCCCGCCATGGCGGCGGTGCATTTTCCGGCAAGGATCCCTCAAAAGTAGATCGCTCTGCGGCTTATGCTGGTCGCTACGTGGCTAAAAACATTGTTGCCGCCGGTCTGGCTGATCGCTGTGAAATTCAGATCTCATACGCCATTGGCGTTGCCGAGCCCACCTCTATTACAGTGCAGACTTTTGGCACGGGAAAAATAGACGATGCAAAAATCACCGATCTGGTTCGCGAACACTTCGACCTGCGCCCCAAAGGGCTGATCGCCATGCTCGACCTGAAACGCCCGATCTATCAGGCCACTGCGGCGTACGGCCACTTTGGGCGCGAAGAAGCCGCCTTCACCTGGGAAAAAACAGACAAGGCGGATGACTTGCGCGCCGCAGCAGGTATATAGTCACAGAGGCCACAGCAACAACCGGCACTAAAGGGCACCTCTATTAATTCATGAAAGCGCACCTTAAACCCCAAACCCGCTACATCGGCGTTGCAAATTTTGGTAATAGCCCCACTATTACCCGAAATTTTCGCCTGGATGTAACGAATTTGGGATTCAATCTGCCACATCCAGAATTAATAGAGGCGCCCTAAACTCTAACCACGGAATACCGATACAGAAAATTCCCGCCCGTACAGGGCACCCGGACTCTTCGAGGAGCGCTGCGACAGCCCCAATATAGGTAACAGGGACTGCCAGGCTCGAATAGAACGGCATCATTTGCAACGGCGCTCGGTAATATTTGGAGGACACTTATGTCTGAATTTACCGATTATAAAATCGCCGATATCTCACTGGCCGCCTGGGGCCGCAAAGAAATGAACATTGCCGAGACCGAAATGCCCGGTCTGATGGCTTTGCGTGAGAAATACGGCACAGAAAAACCCCTTAAAGGCGCTCGCATCATGGGCAGCCTGCACATGACCATCCAGACCGCCGTGCTGATCGAAACGCTGCGGGAGCTGGGCGCAGAAGTGCGC
>JALTMR010000405.1 GCA_027001525.1 Gammaproteobacteria bacterium | reverse complement strand
GCGGCTTTGGAGCTATTAGCCAACTCCAGCGCCTGATCGATACTCCCGCTCTGAAGCAAGGGGACCATGCCGTTCCAGGTTTTGCGGCTACCGGCCTTGGCAACAGACAGATAGATAAAGCGCTCAATAGCAATGGCCAGACCCACGGCAAAAATGCCGAGGATAAAGTACATGAAAAGGCCGCCTTCCTGGAAGAAGCGTACAATGGTGGAAAAGCCGTCCATTCTCGTCTCCTTACTCCTGCAAATGATAGTTAATCAGTCTTAAATTAAGGCCACTAGGAAACAGTAACCCGCGTCAGTGCTCCAGCTTATTTCTTGCTGGAATTCATCATCTCATAGTACTTGATTTTACGGCGAAAAACGTCGGGATCAATAGGGTCTAATACGTCCACCACCAGGCTTTCAGTCATGGGCATATCGATCTCTGCTGATTTGGTTTTTTTCCAGGGCACGATATACATGACCTTGGGTAGCTCGCGCTGGCCGTACACCGTCATACCATCGGCCTCAAGCACCTTCTCTTGAGCCTTTACGCCTGCGCTCCCCAGCAATAACGTCGCGGCAACAGTGAAGGCTGCCAGACTATACACGCTTTTTATCGCGCCAGGCGTTGCGTCAAATCTGCGATCCATGTTTCCACCTCTTTATCATCGGGCTTTAGCTTTATGTAGGCCTGGTAGTGCTCTAAAGCCTCTCTGTTTTGCTGCATGTACAGCTCGTACAGGATGCCGGCATTGCGCCTTAGCGGGGCGTAGTCCGGATGCAGCGAGATCCCCTCTTCATACACGTCCCGGGCCATGTAGAACTTGCCCGTGTCTCGATAGAAAATAGCCAGCTGGTTGAATATCTCCGGATTATCCCGGGTAATACCCAGGGCCGTCTTAAAGGCCTTTTCTGCGGCATCATTCTCGCCGCTGCGGTGGTAGAGAATGGCCAGGTTGACCCAGGGGCCTGCGTATTCAGGGTATTTTTCCGTCATGGCCAGAAAAACCTCCCTGGCCATTTTATGATTGCCCGACTTCATGGCCTGTATACCCGCCGCAAAATCCAGCGCCGCCTGCTGTGCCCTCAGCTCTTCTTCTGTTGGCCCTTCTGACGCCACCTCTGTTTCGCTTGCCTTGTCATCAGTGGTGGGTGTCACTGCACCACATCCCGCCAACAATGCAAGAGAACAAAACATGCACAGTAGGTGCTTAGTCCAACGATGAATAGACCGCATCCCGACGCTCCAGTTTCTTGTACCGAACCGGCATAAACTCCGCCAGCGACTTCAAACTCTTTTTCACCCACTCGTCGTAGATGCCGGACACAATACGGTCCACGTTGGCGATATGCAGATCGATGGCTTTCTCTTCGAAAGGAAAGGCCTGCTCCTCCAGCATCAGTTCGTACTGCTCCAGTTCCTCTTCATTCAGGTTCACCGGACGATCGGACTCCATCAGCTTTGTGCTGAAATCCGCATACATGGCGGCAATGCGATAGGTTGCCGCAGTGGTATATTCCGCCACCTCTAACTCCGCTGCCTTGTTATACGCCGCGAGTGCCTGCTTCATATACTGGTCTTTCAATTTCATGTTTTGCCGAATAGGCTCAACCAGCCGCACCCGTGCGTAACGTTTGTAAAGCGGCTCTGCCAGTTCAAAGGCTGCCTGAGCGGCCAGGTAACGGGTGCGCGCCGTGCGCTGGTTTCGCCCTTTTTGATCGGCATCGTATATTTTCTGTAGCTGTACGCGATAGTTGAAATTCTTGTTTTGCATCCGGTAGATCTGGCCAATCTTGTATTGCGCCTCCAGAGCCGCTTCCAGCGGGGCTGGAAAATCCATGGCGTACTGAAGATAGGTGTTCACGGCATTTTCCAGATCCCCCACCTGCTCGTATAGCTCCGCTGCTTTCCATAAACTTTCACGCATCATGTCGGGGCTTTGTTTCGTCTTGGTCAAGCCCACCAAAGCATTGGCGGCTTTGGCATGTTTTTCCAGCTTCAAATAGCCGGCCGCTACTTTTTCAGCTGCTGCCGGCGTCAGCTCATGACGAGGGTACTTGGCCGCAAACGGTTCCAAAATTTCCAGAGCCTTCTCCCAGTTATCCAGAACGATGTAGAGCGTCGCAATATCAAACTCCACCACCGGCCGCATCGGCGTATCGGGCACAACTTTCAGCAGGCGGTTAAACTCTTCGATCGCCCCTGGCAATGCCCCTTCGACCTTCAGATGTTCGGCCTGTTTGTAGATCGCAGCGACCAAGCGGCTCTTGGCCTCCTTGTGCATCGGATCCCCCTTGGGCAGCAACGCCACCAGATCTGCATAATACAGTTCGGCAATGTTGTACTTCTCCTGCTCAAAGTATGTGTTCGCCAGGATAATCAGCGCACTTCGTTTTAGTTTCTTGTCCACATCAGGGTAGACATCGATCACGCGCTGGGCCGAGGTCACGGCTTCACCATATCGCTTTGCCTGGTAAAACTCTTCAGCCGTTTTCACCAGTACCGCCGGAGTACGGGGATCGCCGGGAAATGTGTCTGCAAACTTCAGCGCCGACTTGGTGGCCTGATGATGCCAGTCTGCCTTCTCCTTACCCTTAAGTGATTTTTCATGCTCGGCGTAGGCGAGCAGCGCCGCGTAAGCCGCTTCGGCAGCCTTGTCGTGTTCGCCATATTGGTAGCCGGTACGTTCGTACTCAAGTGCCGCCTCGTTATAGGACTTGTCTTCAAACAGGGCTTCGGCCAGCATGAAGTTAATGGTGGCGGCCTCCTCCCCTTCAGGAAAATATTTCAGGTAGCGGCGATACCATTTGATCGCTTCCCAGTAATCGACCATCAGTGCCGTTTTTTGGGCTTTGGCATGGTTGTATTTAGCCAAATCGAGCAGATGAGACTTCAGCAGCTTCTTCACAGCATCCACCGACTTAGTATCCGTGCGCACCAGAAATTCGAAATAATTATTGTGGGAGGTGTTAGCCCAGTGCTCCGTCATACCTTCGTAGCGCAAGACGTACTCAACTTTCGCCGGGATGATCAGATCTTTTCGTCCCTGGTTTCGATAAATTTCAATGGCACGGTCCTGATACAACACACCATAGGGGTGCCAGGGCGCGCGCTTGTAGAAGGCAGAAAAGACTTTTGCCGCATCGTACGGGCGCTCCTGCTCGAGGTAGTACTGGGCCAGCCACTCATAGATCAAAAACTCGTAAGCCCGGGCGGGTTTACCCTCCAGGTAGGTGGACA
>JALTMR010000404.1 GCA_027001525.1 Gammaproteobacteria bacterium | reverse complement strand
GCCCTGGCCCGGCGCGGCATCCCCGTCTGTGCCCACCTTGGTTTGCAGCCCCAGGTTATTCACAAGATGGGGGGGTATCGTGTTCAGGGGCGTGACCAGGAGGCGGCAGAGCAGATGTTAAGCGATGCCATTGCCCTGCAAAATGCCGGCGCAGACCTGCTGTTGCTGGAGTGTGTGCCCGAGGTACTGGCTGCCAGGATCAGCCGGGAGGTTGCCGTGCCTGTGATTGGTATTGGCGCCGGAGCGCAGACCGACGCCCAGGTGCTGGTGCTCTACGACCTGCTTGACATTACGCCGGGCAAAAAACCAAAGTTCGCCAAAGCGTTTATTTCTGAGGCCGGTTCGGTGCGCGGAGCGGTGGAGGCCTACGTGCGTGATGTGGCGAGCGGTGCTTTCCCCGCCCGGGAACACTGGTTCGACTAGTGGAAAAGCTGGATCGAATGAGTGGCGTCAGGGCCGTTGTGGCTGAATGGCGGCGCAAGGGGGAGCGCATCGCCTTTGTGCCAACCATGGGGAATCTGCACGCTGGCCACATGCAGTTGGTGGCGGAGGCGAAAAAGCGGGCCCGGCGGGTGGTGGTGAGTATTTTTGTTAACCCGCTTCAGTTTGGCGCCAATGAAGACATCGACAACTACCCTCGTACGCTGGCGGCGGACAGTGAGCTGTTACAGGCGGCGGGGGTGGATCTGTTATTTGCTCCCCAGGCAACGGAGGTCTATCCCCAGGGGCTTGGGGCAGCCACCCGGGTCGAGGTGCCGGACGTCTCCGAAGGGCTCTGTGGTGAATCCCGCCCGGGTCATTTTGTGGGTGTTGCCACTGTTGTCGCCAAACTTTTCAATATGGTGCAGGCCGATGTGGCGCTGTTTGGTCAGAAAGATTACCAGCAGCTGGCGGTGATTCGGCGCATGGTGAGCGACCTGTGCTTTCCCATTGAGATTGTTGGCGTGCCCACCGTGAGAGAGCAGGATGGCCTGGCCTTGAGTTCACGCAATGGCTACCTCTCGGCGCAGGAGCGGGCGCTGGCTCCCCGGCTTTATCAGGTGTTGAGCGAGAAGGTTGCCCGCGTTCGGGGCGGTGAGCGCGATTTTGCCCGTCTGGAGAGCGAAGCGCTGGCTGAGCTTCGCGCCGCCGGCTTCAGGCCGGATTATTTCCGCGTCTGCAATCGCCATACGCTCAAGTCCGCTACGGCGCAGGATAGAGACCTGGTGATCCTGGTGGCTGCCTGGTTGGGGGGAGCCCGCTTGATCGATAATCAGGAAGTTTGAAGGGAGATTGCCCCCGTTTTTTGCCGGCATTGATCGGTTGCCCATAACGCGGGATAATAGCGCCCTTTGTGTTTTTGCGCTGATGAGGCGTAAAAACGGATCTGTTTCAAGAAATAGGAGTTGTTCAGCGATGCAGCGTGTAATGCTGAAGACCAAGATACACCGGGCGACGGTGACGCATTCCGAGCTGGATTATGAGGGCTCTTGTGCCATCGATGGTCGTTTATTGGATGCTGCTGGTATTCACGAATACGAGCAGATCCAGATCTATAACATCAACAACGGTGAGCGCTTCACTACCTATGCCATTCGGGCTGAAGAGGGGAGTCGCATTATCTCCGTCAATGGTGCCGCCGCTCACAAGGCTTCACCGGACGATCTGGTGATTATCTGCGCCTATGTCGGGCTGGATGAAAAGGAGTTGGCTACCTATAAGCCCAATCTGATCTATGTGGATGGCGACAACAACATCACCCGTCGCAGCAGCCATATTCCCGTGCAGATGGCGTCCTGATTTTTTGTTTTAAATCCAACAAAAAAGCCGCTCGATGAGCGGCTTTTTTGCATTTGAAAAACAGTCACTTCGCCACACCAGTGGTCCATGCGGGAAGTTCTGTTACTAAGGAGCACAGTGAGAAGGTGCAGGTCAAGGCGGCAAAACGCTGGAATGGTGGTTCCATTTCGAGTTTTGCCAACACAGAGCTGTACCTTCTCACGAGGCGAACAGTTACATAATTTTCCGCATGGACCACTAGCCTGTGTTACGCATCCCCGCCGCAATGGCGTTGATGGTGCGCAGTAGTGGGCTAAGCCAGATCTGTCGCTGCTCTTCAGGGATCGACTCGTCACGATAGCGTTCGAGCAATTTGATCTGAATGTGGTTGAGCGGGTCGAGGTAGGGGTTCCGGCGCGACAGCGACAGTGCCAGCATGGGGCTCTCCTCCATCAGATCATCTTGCTGGGTGATCTTGAGAATGTTGTCCCGGGTGCGCTGGTACTCATCCCGAATGCGCGGATAGACCGCATCGGTAGTGGCTTGCTCTACGCACAGCTCGGCGTACTCAGCCGCGATGTCCATGTCGGCCTTAAACAGCGCCATCTGGGTGTTGCTCAGCAGGGCGCGGAAGAATGGCCACTCCTTGTACATCTCCTGCAACATCGCCAGCTTTTCGGCTGAGCCGTTGCTGCCTGCATCCAGCGCTTTGCCGATGCCATACCAGGCGGGGAGGGTGTGGCGCGATTGAGCCCAGCCAAAGACCCAGGCGATGGCGCGTACGGAACTCTTGGATCGATCCCCTTTTTTGCGGTGCGAGGGGCGCGAGCCGATGTTCATCATGCCGATCTCGGCCAGTGGCGTGGCCTCGTAAAAGTAGTCGAGAAAGGCCGGTGTGTTGTCTGTCAGGTCGCGATAAGCCTCTTCGCCGGTCTCTACCAGATTGGCGAGAATATCGAGGTATTTCTCGTTATCCAGTGCGGGGGGGGTGACCAGGGCGCGGCTGGCCTTGAGCAGGCCGGTGGAGCCCATGGTCAGCTCGTAGACGGCCGTCTCTTTATTGCCGTACTTGTTCGATAGCACTTCGCCCTGCTCGGTAAATTTGATTTCGCCAAACACGGTGCCCTCGGGTTGCGACAGAATTGCCTCATGGGTTGGGCCGCCCCCACGACCAATGGTGCCGCCGCGGCCGTGGAAGAGGCGGCAGACGATGTCATGGCGGGTGGCGATGGCGGTGATCTTTCTCTGGGCCTTGTACAGACTCCAGCCGGAGGCGAGGATGCCGCCGTCTTTGCAGGAGTCGGAGTAGCCGAGCATGATCTCCTGCATATTGCCGGAGGCGCTGAGCAGTTGGCGATAGACCGTGTTGTCCAGCAGCAGTTCGGTGACCTCTTCGATGTGGCTGAGATCTTCAATGGTTTCGAAAAGCGGGGCGATGCGGATATCGCAGCGGTTGTTGTCGACGTCCACCA
>JALTMR010000403.1 GCA_027001525.1 Gammaproteobacteria bacterium | reverse complement strand
GACCTGGGAGAGCGTGATTCAGAGGCAATAATCTCACCACCAGCGGTGATTGAGAACGTCCCCCTAAGCACAACCAATGCGGCGGTGGCTGATAGCCGGCAAGCTGCGGCGAATACTGGCCAAGCGGTCGTGGTCAATCTCGGCCACCACCACCCCGGAACCGCGAGGCAGGCGATCCAACACCACGCCCCAGGGGTCGACGATCATGCTGTCGCCATGAGTTTCACGGCCATTGACGTGGTAGCCCCCCTGGCCGGCGGCGATCATGTAGCTCAAATTTTCAATCGCACGGGCACGCACCAGCGTTTCCCAGTGAGCGCGCCCCGTAATCGCGGTAAAGGCCGCCGGCAGAGCGCAGACCTCCATGCCATCATCCAGCATGGCGCGAAACTGCTCGGGAAAGCGCAGGTCGTAACAGACCGCCAGCCCCAGACGCCCAAAGGGCGTGTCAACCACCACGGTCTTATCCCCCCCTTCAATCGTCTCGGACTCCGTGTATTTCTCACCACCCTCTTCCAGCGACACGTCAAACAGATGGATTTTGTCGTAACGCGCCACCTGTTCGCCCTGATCGTTAAATAGAAGGCAAGCCGCCCGAATTTTATTTTCATCCTCCGAGACCAGGGGAATGGTGCCACCCACCAGCCAGATACCGTGCTTGCTCGCCTGCTGAGCAAGGAACGCCTGGATCGGCCCCTCGCCCGGCTCCTCGCGGGCCGACAATTTGTCTTTTTCCTTGATCCCCATCAGGGCGAAATTCTCCGGCAGCACCAATAGGCCTGCGTTGGCCTCCACTGCGGCCCGAATCAATCGCTCAGCCTCAAACAGATTAGCCTTTACATTGGGCCCTGAGGCCATTTGAAGTGCTGCTACCCTATTTTTATTCATTCCTGCTCCTGAACAACAATTTCATCCTGCGCAGCGATATCCGAAGGGGGTGCGCCCTGCCCGGCGACCTCTTCGGCAGCCACCTCTGCCTCTATCTCTCCGGTGCTGCTTGTGCCTTTTTGAATCGGGACGACGGGCGCTGGTGCCGGCGCCGCACCATCATCCCGAGCCAAGGGCTTCGGCAGCAGCAGAGAGACGCTAACAAGCTCGGCGGTGCGGCCATCCTCACCGTGATCAAAGTCGATACGACTGCGCTCCAGCCCCAGGGAGACAAGCCATGCCTGCAACTCCTGCCCCCACAATTCGCCCCACTCGCCCTCAGGCACACTCACCAGCAGGCGGGCCTCCGGCTCCACCACCAGGCGGCGCATCAACAGCGCCAGCGGCTCGTAGCGCACCACCGACTCGCCATACCGCGGCGACACCCAGAAATCGGCTTCCACCACCGCCACGGAATCATCCGCATGCACGCTGAAAGCAGACAAGAGAAGCACTAAAAAAATGATATTTTTCATATAGCTTGAGAATATCACCATTCATGGGCCAATGGGCAGGCCCCAGGCCCCGGCCAGCTAATCATCGCGCAACACCTCGGGCAAATAGCCCTCCGTGTCATTTTTTTCACTTAAATCCAGCGACTGCACCTGGGGATCATCCCAACTCCCCGTCACTGTGTAGCGCAGTTTCGAGGCTTCATCGATAACAGGCTTAAGGAGCTTTTCTGCCAACAACACCACCGCACCGACCCCCAGGCTGCCCTGCACCACCGCACCGATCAGCGGCAGACTTGACGTCACATGGGGGGTGACAACCAGCGCCTGATCGTAATCCTCCGCGCCGAGGCCGATACGCCCCTGCGCCTCGACCTTGGCAACCGGACCATCGAGTACGAAGTTCTGAGTAAAGGCATTGCCGGAGCGAATGTCAAAACGTCCGCGCATGCGATCAAATGCCAGCCCCTCGCCCATGTCACGAAAATCGAGCAATAACCGGCGCGGACTCAACAGGCTGAAAATTCTCCCCGCACCCGGGTCGACCTCCAGAATGCTGCCATCGCGAAAATCGAGATTGACCGCCCCATTCAACAGCATCGGCTCCATCTCCACCAGCGGCGCCGCCCAGCGCAACCTCAGGCTGCAGCGCCCCCGTCCGCCCTCGATCATGCCGCCAAAATCGAGCGCCTTCAGCAAGCGGCCGAAATCCTCGACCTCCATATCGGCATTGAACACCGAATTGTGCTGGCCGCCGACATAGTTCCACGCACCACTGCCCGTGATCCTGGCAAATGAAGAGTTCAGCTCCAGCTGGTCGATACTGAGCCCGTTAAGGCGCTTGTCGGTCGTCAATTTGAGCTGTCCCAGGCTCTGGCCGCCGTAATTGAACTCTTTGCTGGTCAAATGGATGGGCGGCAAAATGCCGGGGTCGAAATCGCTCAAGCCGCCCCCGCCCTTGCCTCCCTCAGCGGTGCTTTTGTCACTGCCGGCCAGCGGCAGAAACAGGTAATCCAGCGTGGCCTTGAGGGGCAGACTCCAGTCCTCCGGGATGAAGAGCTTGCCACGCAACTGATCACTCGTCACCCGGGCGGCCCAAATGCCTCCCTTCCTGACGGCATCGAGGGACAGATGCTCGTAGTTCAAGCCGAAAAGATCGGCTTTGTTCACCTCAACCACCAGCCGGTTCACCCCCACCTCTTCGTGGCTATCTGCGGTGCCGCCCGCCCCCGCATCGTCGTCGCCAAACAGAATCGGCCACCACGCCTCTTCCGAGAAATAGTCCAATTTGCCGGCAATGCGGATACCCGGCTGCACCGGTGCGGGAGCCTCCCCGGCAAAGTGGAGTTCACCCGCCAGCGCCCCCTGATGCGGGCTCTCAAACAGCCCCGTCAGGCGCTGCTGGTCATAGTCAAAATGCCATCGATTGGATTGCGCCCCCAACACCCCCTCCACCAGAAAGGGGCGGGGCAGATCCGCGCGCTTGTGCAGCGGTTCTGGCAGCAACACAGCACTGCCGACCAGATCACTTTTAATACTGAGGTCGATGGGTGCATCGTTGGCTCTATCCCGGGGGATTGTCAGCAAAGCGTGCCAGCGACTTTCTCCAGCCAGGTAAGCGAATACGGGAATAGAGCCAAAACGCTCCTCCAGCGCCGGGTAACGCGTGGTCCCTGTGGCCTCGAAAACCATCGAACGGTGGCCATTGGACTGGTTGCTGATATTGACCACCGCAGGCTGCCCCATCACCGTTGCCGCGACATTCGTTGCTTCCAGACCCTCGTTACTGAACGATACCTTGCCGCTGATGGAGGTGATGTCCACCCCCATCTGCTTGAATTCAATGGCGCTATTGTCCAGCACCGTAAAGCCCTTGACCTGCGTCTCGCCGCCATGGCCCAACGGCAGGCGAAGATCCAGCGTCAGATCGCTTTGACCACTGGCCACCGCATCCCCCAGAAAGCTGCCGAAGAGGGTGTGGAGCGGCGGACTTTCATTGAGGTAGCGCACCACATCTTCCGTCCCGCCCTTTGCCCGGCCACTGATCTCGATCACCACAGGTTTGGCGTGCATATCGGCAATCGCCACCCGGACATCTTCAAGCTCGGAATCAAGCATCTCGGCCCGATGCCCCGTCACCGTCATGGCCCGGCCGCTAAACATCAACTCCGCCTCGATCTGCTCCATCCGGGGCCAGTCTGTGGCGTAGTCCAGCACCCCGTCGATGAGATTGGCCCGCACCTCGAAACGCCCTTCGTTGTGGTCGAAGGGAAAGCGTTTGAGCGGCCCATGCAGGAGCACGGTGGCATCGGTGACGAAACCGTTCACGATGGCGCTGTCCAGCCACTTGACCGTCGATGACGGCATGATGCGGGTGGGCAGGTAGCGGTGCACCATGGCACCATCCGCGTAATCGGCTTGTGCCATCAGGGAGATTTGTGGTGAGGCACCGCTGCCGGGCAGGAAGAGATGCCCGTTAGCCTCTGCCGCCAGATCGTCGTTGGCCAACATCAAATGGCGCAGGTCGAGATGGATCCCGTCGTCAAGGCGGGCCCAGGCCAGACGGCCATCGACACTGGCCAGAGGCAGCCGTTCACGAAACAGCCCAGCTGTATCCAGCCAGGCGTCCTGGGTCGAAAAGTCCACCACCCCCGACTGACCGTCCAGATTCAACGAACCATCCACCCCCTCAAACCCCGGCAGGCGCTGCCACGCTTTCGCCCCGGCGTCGGCAAAAACCGCCTGGAGAAAAAATACCGGCACCTGCTCAGGCTCTCTGGAAAAACGGAAAAAGGTGTTGCTCAGCGTGCCCTCCGGTTGCAACGCCACCAGCGCTTCACGCGCCTTTTCGGGTAAGGGGGTCAGCAGTGCCAGCGGGAGAATCGACTCCAGCCTCGCAAAACTCAGCCCCCCCGCCAGCGTGAACTGCTCACCACTCCGGTCGTACTCAACGTGGGCCCGGGTGCCGGGCCACACATCCGCCGAGGAGTGCAGACGCAGCTGGTCAACATCCAGCACACCCCGGGTCGCATCACCCTGCCAGACAAAGCGGCTGGAGAAATGGGCCAGATCGTAGCGTCGAGCCACTTTCCGCCCCTTGGCATCCGCACCAAAAGAGGAGACCAGCGCCGCGTCGTTCAGACTGATATCCCCACGCAGATCCACCAACGCGCCCTTGCGCCACTGGCCCCACACCTGCCCCGTCAGCTGCCCCTTTTTTGCCGCCAGCGCCAGCTTCGCCTGATTCAACAAGGCCGCCAGGCGCAGACCGGTGCCACTGAGGTAGAGATCCGCATCCCACGCCTGCCAGTGCTCACCAAGACGATCCAGCTCCACCACAAACTCAAGCGTCTGACCCAGGTGGGCAGGCAGCGCCGCGCTACCGCTCAAACGGGCTTTGCGATCCTGGTTACGCAGGTGAAGGTAGACCTGCTCGAAGCGCCACACCTTGCCGCCCGACTGCATGTCACGAAACTGCACCACGCTGTCTTCAAGTGCCAGATGCCCCTGTCGCCAGAGCCAGTTGATCGCCGCCTGACGGTTTGCCGCAGCGGGAGCATCTACGGCAGGCAGACTGATCCCCTCCAGCCCGAGGGAGCCATCTTCACGACGAATCAGGTTTAAATCCATACCGGTCAGGGTAAACGCGCCGAAATCGACCTCCCCGGAAAGCAGCGACGAGAAAAGGGAGACATCCACATGGGCCTGATCAAAGCTGAACAGCGCGTTGTTACCGTCAACCGCCCCGATTTCCACCCCCTTCAGATAGAGCCGGGGCCCCAGGCCGTGCCAGCCCAACTCGAAGTCGGAAATGGTCAGCGGCTGGCCGATCAACTGGCTGACCTCAGTCTCAATCTGGCTGCGGTAGCGGTCAGCCTGCGGCAGCAGCGAGCGTGCCGTGGTCAGCACGATGGCCGTGGCAATCACGAGCACCACCGTCCACAACCAGCAGTGGCGCAAAATACAGCAACAAAATCGGCTTAAAATATTCACGGGGACTCAATGGCGCAGTGCGGCTACATCATCACCACATCAAACTGCTCCTGGCTGTAGAGTGATTCCACCTGGAGTTTGACCGGCTTGCCGATAAACTCCTCCAGCTCTGCCAGGCTGGTGGACTCTTCATCCAGCAGCAGATCCACCACCTCCTGAGAGGCCAGCACCAGGTACTTCAGCGCATCATACTGGCGCTCTTCCCGGATAATTTCACGGAAAATTTCGTAGCAGACCGTCTCCGGCGTCTTCAGCATGCCACGACCACTGCACGCCGGGCAGGTCTCGCACAACACCCGCTCCAGACTTTCGCGAGTGCGCTTGCGGGTCATCTCCACCAGGCCAAGCGAGGAGACTTCAGTGATGTGGCTCTTGGCCCGATCCCGCTCCAGGTTCTTCTGAAACGAGCGCAGCACCTGGCGCTTGTGGCTCTCCTCCGCCATGTCGATGAAGTCGATGATGATGATGCCGCCCAGGTTGCGCAACCGCAGCTGGCGGGCGATGGTCTGGGTCGCTTCCAGATTGGTCTTGAAGATGGTCTCTTCCAGATTGCGGTGACCGACGAAGGCCCCTGTGTTGACGTCAACCGTCGTCATCGCTTCGGTCTGGTCGATGATGAGGTAGCCCCCCGACTTGAGGTGCACCTTGCGCTCCAGCGCCTTCTGAATCTCATCTTCCACACCGTAGAGATCGAAGATGGGGCGCTCACCCGGGTAGTGTTCAATACTGCCCGCCAGCTCGGGAATAAACTGCTCGGCAAACTGGATCGCTCGACGGGTGGTGCTGCGCGAGTCGATACGAATCTTCTCCACCTCGGCATCCACCACGTCACGCAGGGTACGCAAGCCCAGAGGCAGATCCTCGTGCACAATCTCACCCGCTGCCGCCGTCTTCGCCCGCTGCATCACCGAGGCCCACAGCCTGGAGAGGAACTCCACGTCCGCATGCAGGCTCTCGATGGGGATGCCTTCACCCGCCGTGCGGACGATAAAACCGCCGCCATAATCGCTCTGCGCCATGAAGACGCTGAGGACATCACGCAGCCGCAGCCGCTCGGCCTCCTCTTCGATTTTAAGCGAGACACCGGCATGGTAGACATTGGGGGTAAAGACGAGAAAACGGGAGGGGATAGTGATGTGAGTGGTCAGGCGCGCACCCTTGCTGCCCAGCGGATCTTTGATGACCTGAACCAGCACCTCCTGACCGTCGCGCAGCAGCTCGTTGATATTGCTGTGCGCCTCATCGCCCACGGCCTCACCCTGGGTGCTCACGGCAACGTCGGACGCGTGCAAAAAGGCCGCCCGCTCCAGGCCGATCTCCACAAAGGCCGCCTGCATTCCCGGCAACACCCGGCAGACCTTGCCTTTGTAGATGTTGCCGACGATGCCGCGGCGGCGCTCACGCTCCACCACAATCTCCTGCAACACCCCGTTTTCGACGACGGCAACGCGGGTCTCCCTCGGCGTCACGTTCATCAACATCTCAATACTCATCACCTGCTTCCATTTCTCTGACCGCTGTTAAGGGCATCTCTATCAATCTGCCACGTCCAGAATTAATAGAGGTGCCCTTAAGCCATTAACCCGGTTGTAACCAGTTGTGGCACACATCCATGCCGCAAAGCCGCAACAACTCCGTTGTCTCGTACAAGGGCAGTCCCATAACACCGGAAAAGCTGCCCTCCAGACGGGAGATGAAGGCCCCCGCCCGCCCCTGAATAGCGTAGCCGCCGGCCTTGTCTGTCGGCTCGCCCGTGGCCCAATATGCCACACGATCAGACTCGCTGAGGGTGCGAAAGGTCACACTACTGACACTGAGCCGGCTCGCCTCCTGCGGTTGCTCGCCCCGTACCACCGCCACCGCAGTGTAGACGTGATGGCTGCGGCCAGACAGGCGTGCCAACATCGCCAGGCCATCGGCCCGATCTTTGGGCTTGCCCAGAATCTCGCCATCCACCACGACGGAGGTGTCCGAGCCCAGCACCAGCACCGAGGGGGCCGCCAAACGACAGGCCACCGCCCGCGCCTTCTCCAGTGCCATGCGCACCACGTAGACTTCAGCCACCTCGGCGGGATGCGGCGTTTCGTCGATATCGGCGATCACCACCTCGAAGCGGACGCCCAGCTGTGACAGCAGTTGTCGCCGCCGGGGGGAGGCAGAAGCAAGGATGAGTTGAGAATCAGCCATCACAGAAGACACAACGCCATTGGGGGAGCAACGGGATCACAGCTGACAATCCAGAGCCATCACTCACGGTGGTAGGGGTGACCTTGAGTCACGCTCCAGGCCCGGTAAATCTGCTCCGCCAGCACCACCCGCACCAGCGGGTGAGGCAGCGTCAACGCCGACAGCGACCACGACTGCTGCGCCCGCTGCCTGCACTCGGCCGAGAGGCCGTCAGGCCCGCCCACCAGCAGCGCCACATCACCACCCTCCTGCATCCAGCCCTCCATCCGGCTAGCCAGCTGCACAGTGCTCCATGACTTGCCCCGCTCATCCAGCGCGATCACTCGCGCCGCTGGCGGAATCGCGGCCAGCATCTTGTCGCTTTCACTTTTGATGGCTCGCTGAATGTCAGCACTTTTACCTCGATGACCCGGCGCAATCTCCACCAATCTCAAGCTGCACGAGGGCGGCAATCGCTTGACATACTCCTGGTAGCCTTTGGCCACCCAGTCGGGCATTTTCTGACCCACGGCAATAAGGTAGATACGCATCAGAACCCCGCGCCACCCCTAACCCAGGCCTGCCTCGCCCTGATCTGAAGCCAGATCACTCCAGAACTTCTCCAGCTGATAAAACGCACGCGTCTCGGGCATCATGATGTGAGCGATGACATCGCCCATATCCACCAGCACCCACTCCCCCTGCTGTTCGCCCTCAACACCGATAGGCGGCAGATCCGCCTTTTTGGCATCGGCCACCACGTTACTGGCCATCGCTTTGACGTGGCGATTCGACGTGGCGCTGACGATAACCATGTAATCAGTGACGCTGGACTTGCCACGCACGTCCAGCACCACCATATCCACCGCTTTCATATCGTTCAGCGAATCGACAACCAGATCTTTTACTTTTTCTACAATGTCAGACATTCAATTACTCGTTGTTAGATAGAGCCCGTGGGCTTCGACATATTCCCGCACCGGTTCCGGCGTCAGAAAACGACAGCCACCCTCATCCTTTACACCGGCTCGAATTGTGGTGGCGGAAATATCGAGCTGAGTCACGTCCTGAGTCCATATTTTACCTGATGGCCGGGTCTGAAGCTGCGCCGATTCCCGAGCCCGGTGACAAGCCAGCAAATCAGCCACGGGGCCACGCACCGGCAACGCCCCACCCGGCCGCCGGGCGACAACGATGTGGGCCAGTGTCAACAGGCGTGGCCACTGGTGCCACGTATCGAGACGGGCAAAGGCATCCTGGCCCAGCATCAACGCCATCGGCTCATCCCCTTGCTCCTCGCGCAGGGAGAGCAGCGTATCCACCATAAAGGAAGGCCCGCCCCGCACCAGTTCACGCTCATCAGCAACGAAGCCGGGCACACCCTCCAGCGCCAACTGCAACATCGTCATGCGCTGCGAGGCGCTGGCTCCCGGCGCGCCGCGGTGGGGGGGAATGTGGCAGGGGATAAAACGCACCTGCCGCATCCCCAGTACCTGCTTTACCTCCAGCGCTGGCCGCAGGTGACCATAATGGACCGGATCAAAGGTGCCACCAAAAACACCGATCACTGGCGAATCTGACCATCACCCAGGACCACATATTTCTGCGATGTCAGCCCTTCCAGTCCCACCGGGCCACGGGCGTGAAACTTGTCGGTGCTGATCCCGATCTCCGCCCCCAGGCCATACTCGAAACCATCAGCGAAGCGGGTCGAGGCATTGACCATGACCGAAGATGAATCCACCTCACGCAGAAAACGGCGAGCGGTGGTGTAGTTTTCGGTGACGATGGACTCGGTGTGGCGAGAGCTATAGGTCTCGATATGGTCCATCGCCTCATCCACACCCTCCACCACCCGAATCGACAGCACCGGCGCCAGATATTCGGTGGCCCAATCCTCCTCTGTCGCAGCGACCACCCCGTCCACCAGGCGCCGGGTGATCTCGCAGCCTCGCAGCTCGACCCCTTTCTCCTTGTACATACCACACAGCTCGGGCAGCACCTGCGCGGCCACAGCCTCGGCCACCAGCAACGTCTCCATGGCATTGCAGACACCGTAACGGTGGGTCTTGGCGTTAAAGGCAATCCGGATCGCCTTCTGCCGGTCGGCATCCGCATCGATGTAGACGTGACAGATGCCATCCAGATGCTTGATGACCGGCACCCGGGCATCGGCACTAATGCGCTCGATCAACCCCTTGCCACCGCGCGGAATAATCACATCCACATACTCCGGCATGGTGATCAGCCGGCCCACCGCAGCGCGATCCGTCGTTGCCACCACCTGCACCGCATCCACCGGCAGACCCGCCTGCTCCAGACCCGCATGGATAGAGCGAGCAATGGCCTGATTGGAGTGCAACGCCTCCTTGCCGCCACGAAGTATCGCCGCATTGCCGGATTTGAGTGCCAACGCCGCCGCATCAGCGGTGACGTTGGGACGAGACTCGTAGATAATCCCCACCACGCCCAGCGGCACACGCATTTTGCCAATCTGAATGCCCGAGGGGCGATAGGCCATGCCTGAGATTTCACCGACCGGGTCGGCCAGCGCAGCGATCTGGCGCAACCCCTCAGCCATGCCGGCAATACGCTCACTGTTGAGTTCAAGACGATCCAGCAAGGCCGCATCGAGCCCGTTCTCGCGGCCGGCGGCCATATCATCCGCGTTGGCCGCCAGCAGAGCCGGCTCATTGGCCTCCAGCGCCGCAGCAATGGCCTCCAGCGCTGCATTTTTTACATTCGTGTCGGCACGGCTCATTGCCCGCGATGCCTGCCGGGCCTGCTGGCCCAGGCGGGCCATATACTCAGTCACGTCGCTCATCGATTTATTCCAGTTTGACTCTCAGGGTTAGCCACAAAAAACGAAGCGCCCATTCTAGCAACTCCTCCGCCCCATTGCGCCATCGCCTGACAAGCCGCCCGATATCCCCCCAAAACGCCCCCAGGGACAGGCAGCACACAAACAGCAAGAAAAAACGGGGAAAAAGACCCCTACTCTTCGCCGGGCAACAGGTTTTCCGTGGTGGGCACCCTCAGCACAATGATGAGGGGCACGCACAACAGCACCACCACAGCAATCTGCACAAGGGGAATATTGATCAGCGACACGGATAGCGCGCCGCTGGCGACAATGCTCACAATGGCAACGTATTTCGATCTCCTCGGCATGGAACGGGTGGTCTGCCAGTGATGGATCATCGGGCCAAACACCCGGCTCTGCATCAACTTCTGGTGAAAGCGTTCAGAGGATTTGGCAAAACAGAGCGCCGCCAGCAGCACAAAAGGCACCGTCGGCAGCAACGGCAGGACCACCCCCAGTGCGCCGAGGCCCAGGGAGAGAAATCCAATGGTGATTAGCAGCGGTTTGATGATCATCTTATCGACCCGGCAGTCGTCCTGCGACAACCCATCGTAGCGCCCTCTGGCCGCAAATCAAACCGGAGCCGGCCCGGCAACCCTCTTCAGCGCGCCACCACCGTCTGACCGCCCAACCACAAGGAGAGGTCCAGCAGCTCATCCCAGACATTACCGACAGCCGCCCCCTTGATCATGCCGTCTACCGCGCCACAGCGCTGCAACATACGCTGCCAGGTGGCTGTCGGGTGGCGTTTCAGGCCGGCCCGCACCAGGGGTTTGCGCTTGTCCCAGACCCGCGCCTTGGTCAGACACTGCTCGACACTCACCCCCTGGCTCAGCTGATAGGCCATATCCGCCATTGCCCGGATTTCACGACTCAGAGCCCAGAGCACCAGCACCGGTTCAATGCCCTCCCCCTTGAGACCGTTGACAATGCGGGCGGTGCGGACCACATCGCCCTGCAGGGCGTTGTCCACCAGCTTGTATATATCGAAGCGAGCGCTGTCGGCGACACTGGCCGTCACCTGCTCCAGGCTGATCTGGCCGGAGCCGTGGAGCAGGCGCAGTTTTTCAATCTCCTGGGCGCAAGCCAGCAGGTTACCCTCCACCCGCTCCACCAGCAGTGCCACAGCCTCCTGATTTGCCTGCAACCCCCTCTGCTTCATACGGCGCATGGTCCAGCCGGGGAGCTGGCGCGCATCGAGGGGCCAGATCGGCACCACGGCACCGGCCTGCTCCAGCACCTTGTACCACTTGGCACGCTTGGCACTACCGTCGAGCTTGCCCGCCTGAATCAGCAGAAGATTATCGGCCGAGGGGCGTTCACAGTAACGCTGCAAGGCTTTGGAGCCGGCATCACCAGGCTTGCCGGTGGGCATACGCAGTTCGATCAGCTTGCGCTCGGCGAACAGCGACATGGCGTCGCCTGCCTCAAGAAAACCTCCCCAGTCAAAGCCGGGTTCAACGGTGTGAAGTTCACGCTCACTGCAGCCACTGGCCCGGGCGGCGGCGCGAATGGTGTCACACGCCTCCTGCACCAGCAGCGGCTCGTCACCGTAGACAAAATAGAGGGGCTGCAACCCCTGCTTGAGCTGGGTTTTGAGCTGTTCCGCCCTAATCTGCATCGCTGACGGCTCCGCCTTCGGCCAGCCCCTGCAAGCGGCGCATCAATTGCTGAACCGCGTTGCGACGCATCATGTCGAACAGCTGTTGCTG
>JALTMR010000402.1 GCA_027001525.1 Gammaproteobacteria bacterium | reverse complement strand
GTCGTGCAGCTCTGCCATGGAGCCGAGAACAGGCAACCCTTGAACCTTGGCCCCTTTCAGCCGCGGATTATCATCCACCAATCCAACCGGACAATAGTCCTTGTCTCGATACATCTCGCGTACCAGCATCTCACCGGCACGACCCGCCCCCAGCACAAGCACACGCTTGGCATCAGGACTAACCGCCAAATTGAGGCGATAATCCTTCCACACTCTAAACAGCAGCCTCGGCCCACTCAAAGCCATCACAAGAAACAGGGGATATAACAGCAGACTCGTTCGAGGCACGCCTTCCAGCCTGCTCATAAGGAAAAGCGACAAGGCAATGGCCAGCATGCCAAAAACAGAAGCCCGAATAATATTCCAAAGATCAGGAAGGCTGGCGAATCGCCACACCCCTCGATAGAGGCCGAATTTCCACATCAAAAGGCCCTGGACAGTGACCACGACAGGCAAAGTGCTTAAAAAGAGCTCCCACTGCGCATCGTTAATGGAGAAGTTGTATCTCGCAGTGAACACAAAGGACCAGGCCAAAACCACAGCCAAAATATCATGAACAGCAATCGAGACCTTTCTACTTGCAATTCTCATAGACGAAACGTGACTCCCTCTAAATTCCCTTTCATCAACCTATCCGGCTGGCACTGACTCTGGCGTTCCTGCTTTAAACCTAATTACCAGAAAAAACAATGGAGTACACGCAACCAACCACAGATAAAATCCATAATCGGGCTCTGCTGAAGCATACCATGCCAACGGAAAGAGCCATAACCCGTTTAGGGCCAAAACGGACAGCGTCACCCGTTTATGGCTGGAAAAATAGCGCGAAGCCCACTGGTATGCGTGAGTACGATGAGGCTGATGCCATTTATGCCCCTTGAGCACCCTGTAAAACAAGGTAAAAGAGGCATCCACAACAAAGACACTGCACATGATAAGCCATACCCACAACGTCACGCTCCCCTCGTTATGACTCAAAACCGCAAAGGCAGCAAAAACAAACCCCAGAAAACTGCTCCCGACATCCCCCATGAAAATCTTTGCCGGGGGCCAATTCCACGCCAAAAAACCGGCAGATGCCGTGCCTAACACAGCCAGCCAAAGTGCCAGGCCCGATTCCCCCTGAAACGCCAAGATGGCGGCCAAGCCAAAGGCAACAGATACGGCTTGCACTCCTGCAATACCATCAATACCGTCCATAAAATTATAGAGATTCAACATCCACACAATGAACAATACGGTCACCACGGCACTACCCCACCCCAGATCCAGAGTGATGACCCCAAGATTGACAGGAGCGATACTGCCCACCCACCAAACCACCCAAACCGCAGAAATAATATGGACTAGGAAACGCCATCGAGCTGACACATGGCCATGATCATCCCAATAACTGATGGCGCTAACGATTAAACTCCCGCCAAAAATGGCCCAAAACACCGACCACCCGATTGTGCCTGTCAGCATCAGCGCAATGCTCGCCACAGAAAACACGGCCACTATAGCCACCCCTCCCCCTCTGGGCGTTGGCAACTGGTGAGAACTTCTATGGTTGGGAATATCCAGCAGACTGGTTTTTATGGCATAACGCCGAATGAGGCCGGTCAAAACAACCGATACAACGAAGGAGCTGATCAGTACCACTATATCAGGCATTTTTATTATCTTTTTTCTGCAGATACCACTGGGTAACTTCGGAAAGGCCTTGAGCCAACGAAATAGGGGGGGCCCAACCCAGCAGGTGTTTTGCTTTGCTGATATCGACGACTAGAGAACCGCAAAGACGCTCAATGATTTCCCGCCGTTTAACCAATCCGAATACAAATTTCAGCAACCTGGGCGGCACATTCACCAAACGCGCTTTTTTACCCACCCCTTGAGCCACGCACCTCAATAACTCAGGCGTTGAAATGTCATCTTCATCAGCGACCAAAAACACCTCACCGGCGGCATTTGGGTGGTCTACGCATTTTATGATCAAATCAACAAGATTTTTGACCGAAACCAGGCTGCGACGATTTCTCACCGCCCCCAAGGGAAGTGGCACACCTCGATCGACCCACCGAATTAAGCTTAGAAAGTTGGCTTTAACACCTGGACCGTAAACCAAGGGTGGCCGCACAATCACAACCTCCATCCCTGTCTGCGCTGAGATCTTGCTAAGCAATTGCTCAGCCTCCCATTTGGAGCGGGCATATGGGTCTGTTGGGTTAGGTTTGTCATTTTCCGACAAAACCTCGTCAGCCCCTTCCCCATTGACCTTGATCGAACTTACATAAATGAAACGCTTTACACCGCTCTCAGCCGCTTGAAGAGCAAGGCGTTCAGTACCCAGTGCATTAACCTGACGAAACGCATCCAAAGGGTTAGAGGCCGTTTCTTTCATCATGTGAACACGGGCAGCGAGGTGAACAACCACATCAACCTCGCTCAAGGCATCTACCCAATCAGTATCAGGTCCTATTTCACCCACAGATACGACAGCATCATATGGAGCAACCTGCTCGCTAACACCTGAGCGACGAACCGAGCCTTTTACCTGGTACCCATCAACATGCAATACATGACACAGCTCACGCCCAACAAAGCCATTAGCGCCTGTCACAAGAACATTTATCAATTCAGCAACTCCTGGTACAGAGCCAGTGTCTGATCTACAACCTTATCCACAGAAAACTCAGCTTCTGCGATCTTCCTACCTCTTTTTCCCATTGATTCCCGCAACTCAACATTCTTAATCAGGTTTTCTATCGCCTTTGCCAATGCTTCTGGGTCTCTAGCAGGAACTAAAACCCCATTTTCGCCTTGCCGAACCACTTCACGGCAACCGGGCACATCCGTGGCCACGATAGCCCGCCCTTTCGATGCAGCTTCCAGCAATACCTTAGGCAAGCCTTCTCGATACGATGGCAAACAGACAATATTCGCCTGACCTAATACTTCCGATATATCACCTAACCGTCCCCACCATTCAACAACACCCTCATCCCGCCACTGCTCCAAGTGAGCCGTTGATATACATGCTGGATTATCAGAATCCCCTTCACCGACCAAAACGAAGTCTGCTCGTACACCCGAATTCTGCAATATCTTAGCTGCAGCGACAAACTCTCCAACCCCCTTGTCCCACAGCATACGGGAAACAAGCATTACGACAGGCCGGTTACCGGAAATCGGCTCGGGCTCAAAATTAAATTGCTGCAGATCAACACCAGAACCTCGAATTAACACAACTCTAT
>JALTMR010000401.1 GCA_027001525.1 Gammaproteobacteria bacterium | reverse complement strand
ATCACGGAGATCCTGGAGGGGCGTTATCACGAGGAAAAGCGCTTCCTGCTCCGCTCAGCGGTCATTCGGGACAACAAGATGATCCACGAGGGCGATGCCTTTAACGACGTGGTGGTGCACAAGTGGAACACGGTACGGATGATCGAATTTGAAACCTACGTCGACGGCCTGCTGGTCAACAGCCAGCGCTCCGACGGCCTGATCATCTCCACTCCCACCGGCTCGACCGCCTACGCCCTCTCCACCGGCGGCCCCATCATGCACCCTTCGCTTAACGCCGTGGTACTCGTCCCCGTCTGCCCGCACACGCTAAGCAATCGCCCCCTGGTCATCTGCGGCGACAGCTTCATCGAGCTGGTCGTCAAGGAGGGGCAGGAGAATCAGGTGCACGTCACGCTGGACGGCCAACTCAATTTCGGCATCCAGAAAAATGACCGCCTGCAGATACGCAAAAAAGAGAAGCCCATACGCCTGCTCCACCCGACCGGCCACGACCACTTTCAAATCCTGCGCGCCAAACTTCGCTGGGGTTAAACACAGAGCCACTCACCGTGTTAAATCAGATTCACATTCGCGACTTTGCCATTATCGACAAGCTGGAGCTGGATCTCAGAGCCGGCATGACTGTGCTGACCGGCGAAACCGGCGCAGGCAAATCCATCCTGGTGGATGCCCTGGGACTGGTGCTGGGCGACCGCGCCGATTCCGACACCGTACGCCACAACGCCAAACGCGCCGAGATCAGCGCCAGCTTCGCCGTCGACACCATGCCCCATATATTAGAGTGGCTGGAGGAGCACGACCTGGACGAAGACGGCGAGTGCATTCTGCGCCGCGTCATCTCCGCCAGTCGCGGTTCAAAGGGCTATATCAACGGCCGCCCCGTGCCGCTGCAAATCATGAAAGAGCTGGGCGAAATGCTGGTGGATATCCACGGCCAGCATCAACACCAGTCCCTCCTCAAAGCCGACGTGCAACGCATCTCGCTGGATGACTTTGCCGGCCACCAGCCGCTCGCCAGTGAGGTGGCGACCCTCCACAAGAGCTGGAAATCGACCCGTAACAAGCTGGACAACCTGCGCCAGGCCGCCCGGGACCGGGACGCCCGCATTGAGCTGCTGCACTACCACATCGACGAGCTGGACGCCCTGGCACTGGAAGAGAACGAACTCAAAACGCTGGAGGAGGAGCACAAGCGCCTGGCCAACGGCGGCACCATTCTGGAACAGTGCAACAACGCCCTCGCCGCACTCTACGAAGGCGAAGAGCAAGACGCCCTCAGCACACTGACCCGTCAGCTGAGCCAACTTGAAACGCTGCGCGAGACCGATCCACGCATCGCCACCGTCTGCGACCTGCTAAGTGAAGCTGCCGTGCAAATTGAGGAGGGGTGCAGCGAGCTACGCCATTACGTTGACAAGCTCGATCTTGATCCGCAGCGCCTGCAATGGGTAGAACAACGCCTTAGCGCCATCTATGACATTGCCCGCAAACACCACGTTGATGCCCACCAGCTCGCCCCGCTGTATGACACATTCAATGATGAACTGGCCGAGCTTGAAAATGCGGATCATCAGCTGGATGAATTGCAAAAAGAGGTAATGCAACTGGAACAACGCTACGAGGTGCAAGCGGCCAAACTAAGCAAGCAACGCCAAAAAGCGGCAGCCAAACTGGCCAAATCGGTCACCGAGATCATCCACCAACTGGGGATGCCTAACGGCCTGTTTCAAATTGCGCTGAACGTGCGCGACGAGCAGGAGCCCCACCCCCATGGCCATGAAACTATCGTCTTTGAAGTGGCCGCCAACCCGGGCCAGCCGGCCAAGCCACTGAGCAAAGTCGCCTCAGGGGGGGAGCTATCCCGCATCTCGCTGGCGATTCAGGTGCTGCTCTCCAGCAGCCAGCACATCCCCACCCTTATCTTCGACGAGGTGGATACCGGCATCGGCGGCGGCGTGGCAGAAACCGTGGGCCGCCAGCTGCGCACCCTGGGCCAGCGCCATCAAGTGCTCTGCGTCACCCACCTGCCGCAGGTGGCTGCCCTGGGCCATCAACACCTCTACGTCAGTAAAAACACCGATGGCAGCAGCACCAGCACCCAGATTCAGCAACTGCAAAAAAAACAGCGTCAGGAAGAGATCGCCCGCATGCTGGGCGGCATGGAAATCACACCACAGACGAGGGCGCACGCTCAGGAGATGATCGACCGGGCAGCGGCCCTGAGTTAAAACCGCTGCTGAAGATAGTCGCTTACCGCCCTTTCATCACCACGAAAGATCACCCTATCTGCCTTTTTCTCCAACTGATAGTCGTACATGGCGTCGTAGTATTCGCCGAGCAGGAAGTTGATCCACGCCTTATGCTGCTCAACAGCAGGCAGAGAAGGGTCGGCCAAGGCCTCATCCATGATGGCCTTAACCTCCAAGTAGCGATCTCCACCCAATCGACGCTGAATTCTGGCCAAGGCGTTTAGCAGGTTTTCCGCCCAGCGCTTCGTCCCCGACTCTGCGCCGAACACGGTTTGATACTGCTCACGTGAATCGACAACATACTGCTGGTAGATGAGTTCGATGCGATCCTCAAGCAGAGACTCCAGCACAACCACCGGTGCCTGCCCCATCTTCTCCAACAAACTATTGGGAATGCGCCGAGAACCGATGTTGGCGGACTCATCCTCCAGCAGCAGACAAGCGTGCTGCTGCTGGCGATGCTTCAACAGCGTAATAGACAGCTCATTTTCCACATCGATCTGGCTGGGCTGAGGCAGCGGTCGCTTGCCAAAAGCCGAGCCGTTGTGACGATAGATCCCCTCCAGATCGACATAGCAGGTCAGCCGCTGCAACAACCTGGTTTTGCCCACGCCGGTGCGGCCGCTCAAGATAGTGAAGTCAGTCTGTACGACGGATGTTTCCAGCTCATCGAGCAGAAAACGCCGCATGGCCTTATAGCCCCCCTTAACCCGTGGGTACATAATGCCCGACTGTTCGTAGATCCACTGCTGGGTAATTTTGGAACGCATCCCGCCACGAAAACAGAAGAGCGCCCCTTGTGGATGCTGCTGCGCAAAGTTAACCCACGCCGCCACGCGCTGGGCCTTGACGTCACCACTGACCAGCTCATGGCCCAGCGCCACCGCCCTATCCTGCCCCTGCTGCTTGTAGCACAGGCCGATGGCTTCACGCTCATCATCATTCATGATGGGCACATTCAGGGCCGAGGGAAACGAACCCTGGTCGTACTCCACCGGGGC
>JALTMR010000400.1 GCA_027001525.1 Gammaproteobacteria bacterium | reverse complement strand
AGCGCCGGTGACATGGAAGCCACCAGCATCCGTTCATAGAGCTGGGTCTCGCGGATCAGATCGACATAGCGGGAGAGTTCCTCAAAGTTTTCCGATCTGAGCAGCGCCACCTGCTGACGCGACTCGGCGATCCCCGCCATGTAGTGTTCGCCTTCATCGCTCTTGATAAAAGGGCTCCCCGCTGTGGAGGAGACCACCATATCGAGCAGGTCGTTGATGTAAGCAAACAGGATATCCCTGGCGACAATGTCGGCGTATTTATCCGCCTGGCTGCTGACCACCGTATCGCTCATGGCGGCGGCGACATTGAGGATCTTGTAGATCGGAATCCGGGTCGCCCCCAGCAGCCCCAACTCGCTGGAGGAGAGGCTCTGCCGGGTGCGGATCTTGTCGGCGATGCCGTTCATGACGGTGGCGACACGATCTCTCAGGCCGTTGCTGCCACCGAGTGCCACCGTTTTGGTGGTGAGGCGGGTGCAGGCCATCTCCGTGGTGTCGCTGACACAGCCCTGGATATCGATCGACTGACTCCCGTCGAGCAGCGCGTTGAGCAGCTCCGCCCGCTGGGTGTTGAGAATGGAGGGCAGGGTCACCACATTGAGCGGCGCGTTCTCGTCGTTGAGGTTCTTGTCCAGAATCACCGTGCCGGAGAGATTCATCATCATCTCCATCAGCTGCCTGTCGTTGCGCAGGAAGAGGTTGTTCCACATCACCCGCCAGGCGATGTTGCCGTGGGTAAAGGCGATCTGGTTGAGGCTGGAGCCGGCCAGGGTGGCGTTGCGCTCACCGCCCGCGCCGCAGGCCTGGCGTGCATCCTCCATGGAGTCACCGTTGCCGTAGCGGGTCAGGACACACTGGGAGTTCTCCTTGGCGTCGATGCCAACAAAGCTGCCCACCAGATCGGCGGCCGCCTCGCAGGAGTTGATGTTCAGTTTGTTGATCATCTCCGCCTTTTCCCGCACCCACTCCAGCACGTTGGAGATCTGCGGCGAGATGACCCGCAGCCCCAGCATGAAAGCGTAAGAGACGGCGTTCTGGCCCACGTTGCGCAGCGCCGCCACCAGCTGATCTGAATTGATATAGGAGAAGCCGCCGCCGTAGAGATCGACACCGGAGCAGCCGGCGCGGTAGCTGGGGGCCTGCAGGGCGGCGAGCTGGTAGTTGCGTGACGGCGCCCGCATCACCAGGCCGCCGCCGGTGAAATAACCGGCCGCCTGACCCTCATAGACACCCGGCGGCGTGACATTGGCGGCGTAGCCCATGTCGGTGAAGAAGGTGTTCATATCGCTGCCGACATCGGCCCGGGAGGGGTGGACGAGTAACAGCAGCAGCGCAAAGAGAGGGAGAGCGTGCTTCATAAGGTTTCTCCGGGGATCAATGCCAGTAGTCGCTGCTCAAGCTCCGACGGACCCAACAGGCCGAAAGAGACGGGCTGCACCGTGCGGGTTCTGGGCTGCACCAGATAGAGCGCCGGCACGGTCCGGACACCGAGGCGGCGGGCGGTGCCGTTGTCCCGGCGCGGCTGGGGAAAGCCGGGTGAGGCCTCGCCATCGAGGGTAATGGCGGTGACATGAAAGCCGTGACGTTTGGCAAAGCTCTTCAGGATGGGTGAGAACCGCTCACAGTAGGGGCAGCTCTCGCGGAAGAAGTAGAAGAGTCCGTGGCTTTGGGCCAGCTGTTGCAGTTTCACCTTGCGCTCTTCGTTGCGCGTATCGTAGTAGGCGATCACCGCCTTCGGGCTGGTGGGACGCACCAGGGTGTGATCCAGCGCCGGTGTGGTCCAGACCACCCGCTGCCAGCGCTCGGCAAATGCCTGTGAGCGGTCCATCGCCTCTTTTTGCAGATAGAGATAGGCCGTGACGTTTTCACGGGTCGGTTGCATGACCGCCAGCGCCTGGGCGTTCTCCAACTTCTCCTGAAAGGCTTTTAACTCCGCCTTTGGATCGAGCGGCGTGGGCGCGGCAGGTGCTGGAACCTCATCAGCAGCTTCCCCGGTCTCCTCTTCCACCGGGGGATCGATATACCAGAACCACCCCTCGGCGTGGCGCTGGAACCACTGATCTGATTCAGTGGCTCCCGCCAGTATCGGTAAACCCAGTGACAGAACAATCGCTAACTGCTTCATTGGTAGGACTGCTCGATGTAGTTTTCGATAATGCCCTGCAGTTCGCCGGCATTGGGACTGTTGGCTTTACCCATGGCGTCAGCATAAAACTCGGAGAAATCGATCAGCGAAAAATCGGGACTCTGTAGCTGCTCAATGGTGATGCCCGTGCAGTTGGGGTTCTTGGTGCTGCCCCAGCCCAGGCCCAGCTGAACACGCCCCTGTTCATGAATAATGCGGGCCAGTTTCGATTTGAAACAGCAGTGGGTCTCCTTGCGGCTGGTGCAGCCAAAAAGTGTTTTGTTGGAGCAGTAGCTGCCCACGTAGTGGCACAATCCCCCTTTGCGGGAGAGCGCCAGACGCTGCTCGTTGGAGGAGCACTGGTCCAGCCCAATATCCTGTCCCCAGCCGTCGATTTTGCAGCAGTTGGAGAATCCCAGAATCGCTTTGCCGCAGCGCAGGTCCTCGCCCCTGAAGATCTCGTTGGCTTCGACATCGAAATCCTCACCCGCCTCACTGACGGCCCCCAGGCTGGCGGCGGCCTCACCAAAGTCGTTGCTCGGCTCGTAGGAGGTGTCGAAGCAGCCGCCATCCATGCACATCGTCTGGCCGCCACAATCGATGATCTCGGTGGTGGTGCCGGGCGCGGTTTCGCACTGGTAGGTCTGCTCGTAGGATTCGCACAGGCCGTTCTCCAGGGTGCCGGTGCATTGGGAGCCGATCTGGATGCAGCCCTGTTGGCGCAGCTCTCCGCAGTAATCCTCTTCCGTGGTGGAGGGTGCGGCGCATTCGTAACTGCTCTCATAGGACCAGCAGTCGCTGGTAGACATCGACCCCGGCAATCGAGCGTGTTTCAGACGGTTCGGTACAGAGGCGGGTGGGCTGTGCGCAGAGGCCGTTGGCCAGTTCGCCCTCCAGCCCACCGCAGGTGCTGATCCACCGTTCCGACCAGTCACAGTCACAAAACTGTGTGGCGCGGAATTTCATCCAGCCCTCACCACCACCTGCAACTACTACCCGCATATCGATGGTGTTGGTGCCGGTTTGGAGGTATGGCTTTACGTCAATGTTGAGTGACCGGTTCCAGCTGGTGCTGAGTTCGCATGCACCATAATTGGAAGAACCGTATTGCACCTGCTTGACAGTGAAT
>JALTMR010000399.1 GCA_027001525.1 Gammaproteobacteria bacterium | reverse complement strand
GTAGATGGCGCATGTGATCGAGCGGTGGTTTAAGAAATACTTTTCGGATCCGGAAGGCATTATCCTCGCTGTGTTGCTGATCCTTGGCTTCACTGTGGTTATTTTTTTCGGTGACATGTTGGCACCGGTGCTGGCCAGTGTTGTGATTGCCTACCTGCTGGAGGGGATTGTTCGGGCCCTTGAATCGCGCCAAGTTCCCAGAATGGCGGCAGTGATCGTTGTGTTCTCCCTGTTTTTAGCCTTTCTCCTGTTTCTTGTCCTGGGTCTGGTGCCGTTGTTGTCGAAACAGTTAGCTCAATTGATGCAGGAAGTTCCCGCCATGGTAGGGGAGGGGCAGAAGGCGCTGCTGCGACTCCCCGAAAGCTACCCCGATTTTATTAGCCCTAGCCAGGTGACCGAGATTATGTCGGCCATTCGCTCCGGTTTAACAGAGCTGGGGCAAAGCGCACTCTCTTTTTCTCTCGCCTCATTGTCGACGATTTTTTCGCTGGCCGTGTATCTGGTGCTGTTGCCCGTGCTGGTGTTCTTTTTTATGAAGGACAAGAAGATGATTATCGACTGGGTGACTCGCTATATGCCCAAAGAGCGCGGTGTTGCATTGATCGTCTGGCGGGAAATGGATCGCCAAATCGGCAACTACGTGCGGGGAAAGCTGGCCGAGATCATGATTGTGGGCATCACCAGCTACATCGTCTTCGCCCTGATGGGGCTAAACTACGCCAGTTTATTGGCTGCCCTGGTGGGGCTCTCGGTGGTTGTTCCCTATATCGGGGCGGTGGTGGTGACGGTACCGGTGCTGCTTATCGGTTATTTTCAATGGGGCTGGTCGGAGTCATTTGCCTACATCACGATTGCCTATTTTGTCATTCAGGCACTGGATGGCAACGTGCTGGTGCCCTGGCTATTTTCCGAAGCGGTTAATCTTCACCCCATTGCGATTATTATCGCCATACTGATTTTCGGTGGAATTTGGGGCTTTTGGGGAATCTTCTTCGCCATTCCCCTGGCTACCCTGGTGAAGGCGGTACTGGATGCCTGGCCAAAGTTGAGCGATGAGCGAATGGAGTCTACAGCGTAGGCTGCGGACTCCTGGGTTAGCCGTTACAGGTGTTCGTTGGCATAGTCGGCCAGCCGTGAGCGCTCACCGCTGATGAGGGTGATGTGACCGCTGTTTCCCCACTCCTTGAAACGGTCCACGACATAGGTCAGCCCTGAGGTTGTCTCGGTCAGGTAGGGGGTGTCGATCTGGGCGATGTTGCCGAGGCAGATGATTTTGGTACCCGGCCCGGCTCGTGTGATGAGTGCCTTCATCTGTTTGGAGGTCAGGTTCTGGGCTTCATCGATAATGACGTACTTCTTCAAAAAGGTGCGCCCGCGCATAAAGTTCAGCGAATGAATTTTGATGCGGTTGCGCAGCAGATCCGAGGTGGCCGCCCGGCCCCAGCTCCCTCCTTCACCGTGAGAGAGGACCTCCAGGTTATCCATCAATGCGCCCATCCAGGGTGCCATCTTCTCCTCCTCCGTGCCGGGTAGGAAGCCGATGTCGTCGCCCATGGGAACCGTTGCGCGGGTGACGATGATCTCGTGGTAGCGCTGTTCATCCAACACCTGCGCCAGTCCGGCAGCAAGGGTCAGCAGGGTTTTGCCCGTGCCGGCCTGGCCCAGCAGACTGACGAAGTCCACCTCGGGGTCCATCAACAGGTTCAGGGCGAAGTTCTGCTCCCGATTGCGGGCATTGACTCCCCACACCGAGTGATGGGAGCTGCGGTAGTTGGTGCACAGTTGCAGCGTTCTTTCGCCGGCCGCCACCTCGCGGACGGTGGCTTCGAAGAATTGACCCTCTTTCGGCTCATAGACGAGCTGATTGGGTGACCAGTCATCGAGGTCGTCACCGGTGATTTTGTAGTAGGTGCGATCCTCCTCTTTCCAGGAGGTGAGCTGTTTGGAGTGCTCATCCCAGAAGCCCTCCGCCAAGGCAATTTTTCCGGTGTAGAGCAGACTGAGGTCGTCCAGTACCTGGTCATCCTGATAGTCCTCCGCCAGGATGCCCAACGCCGCAGCTTTAATCCGCATGTTGATATCTTTGGAGACGACGATGACGCGGCAGTCAGGCTTCTGCTTTTGCAGTGCCAGCGCAGTGGCGAGGATGTTGTTGTCCGGCACACTGCCGGGCAGGCTGGTGGGGAGGTCATAGACCAGGTTCTGGGTCTGGAAGTAGACCTTGCCGCCAACAAATGAATTATTGGGAGCATCGGGCAGTTTGATTCCCTTCTCGATATCGTGCCGGCCAGCACCGCTGATCAGCTCCTCCATCACCCGGCTGGCCTGGCGGGCATTGCGCGCCACCTCGGAGTGGCCGCGCTTGTTATGATCCAGCTCTTCCAGCACCACCATGGGCAGGAAAAGGTCGTGTTCTTGGAATCGATAGAGGCAGGAGGGGTCGTGCATCAGCACGTTGGTGTCGAGAACAAATACACGCTTGGTGTCACTATCACTGTCTGACATGCAACCTTCCTTCTTGCATTTGAGGGCACTTCTATTAGTTATGGGTGTAGCGGATTTGGGGTTAAAAATGCGCTATTCACGAATAAATAGAGGTGCGCCCTTGAGTGAATGGATGTTCCTACGGATACTCTCGGCGGCGCTAGGCTAACGCTTTAACAGCGGCCAGCACCTCTTCCACATGGTCCTTAACTTTTACCTTGCGCCACTCCTGGCGCAGCACGCCTTCCTTGTCGATGAGAAAGGTACTGCGTTCAATGCCCATGTACTCCCGGCCGTAGTTCTTTTTTAGCTTCATGACGTCGAACATCTGGCACAGTGTTTCATCTTCGTCTGACAGTAGCTCGAAGGGGAAGTCATACTTGGCCTTGAAGTTTTCATGGCGTTTCAGGCTGTCTCTTGAGACACCAAGAATGACTGTGTCGAGGGCCTCAAATTCAGCGTAGTGGTCACGAAATGCCTCACCCTCCTTGGTGCAGCCGGGGGTGCTGTCTTTGGGGTAGAAATAGAGAACGACATTTTTCTCGCCCTTGAAGCGGGCCAATTCAATGGTCTGATCGCCCGTGGCGGCGGCGGTGAAATCGGGTACGTTTTTACCCAGGCTGATAGTGCTCATGTGGCTCCTGAAAATGTAGTGTGGATAGGTTAACCGCGTAGCGGTTCGATGATGCCGTCCATATTCATCTCGTCACAGAAATCGAGAAACTGGTCTCGAAGATCCGCAATGGAGAGGTCCGATGGAATGTTGACCATCATGGTCAGGGCAAACATCGGCGTTCCGGTGTGGGCGGCGTGATAGGAATCGCTGCTCAGGTTGTCGATGTTGATTTGGCGACGGGAGAAAAACTCAGCGGTCTGATGGACGATGCCGGGGCGGTCGATGGATAGCACCTCCACCTGATAGCTCAACATGCTGGGCTGACTCTGGCGTTGGTCCGTGTGTTTGGCACTGATTTGTAGCGCCAGTGAGTCGCCGACCCTGGCCAGAGCCGTCTCCAGTTTGGCAATGGCGTTCCAGTGGCCGGAAAGCAGGAGGATCATGGCGAACTCACCGCCGAGAATGCTCATGCGACTGTCTTCGATATTGCAGTCATGCTCGGTGATGGTTTTGGTGAAACTCCTGACGATCCCCGGGTGATCCTGGCCGATCGCGGTAACAACGAGGTAGTTGGGTGTGGACAAAGCGGCTTTCCCTCTCGAAATGGATAATTGAAATCATACGTCAGTTTGGAGGGGGGCGGAACCTAAGACACTATTTATATACGGTGGCCGAAAAGCTTGACGACGCTTGTCATGAGGCCATGCCGGAAGTACCATGGGCGTTTTTTCGGCGACGAGGTAGAGAGTATGTTTCAAGGCAGCATGGTGGCGCTGGTCACACCCATGCACGAAGACGGTAGTCTGGACTTCGAGGCCCTGGAGCGCTTGGTGGAGTTCCATATCGACAATGGCACCGATGCCATCGTCTCGGTGGGCACCACCGGTGAGTCTCCGACGTTGAACGAAAAAGAGCATTGCGAGGTGATTCGCAAGACGGTGGATCTGGTGCGCGGGCGCGTTCCCGTGATTGCCGGCACAGGTTCCAACAGCACGCGTGAGGCCATCGACCTCAGTCGCGCGGCCATGTCGGCGGGTGCCGATGCCTGCCTGCTGGTGACGCCCTACTACAACAAGCCCACCCAGGAGGGGCTTTACCTCCATTACAAGGCCATTAGCGACGCCGTGGCTATTCCCCATATTCTCTACAATGTGCCCAGTCGCACCGCTTGTGACCTGCTGCCGGAGACGGTAGCGCGGCTGGCGACGATTCCCAACATCGTCGGCATCAAGGAGGCAACGGGTGACCTTGAGCGGGTACACGAAATTATTCAGGCATGCGGGGAGGCCATCGATGTCTACGGTGGGGATGACGCCACCGCGCGAGAACTGATTCTGATGGGAGGCAAAGGGGTGATCTCCGTCACCTCCAATGTCGCGCCCAGGGCCATGCACGAGATGTGTGCCGCGGCACTGGCTGGCGAGCGGGAAAAGGCCGAGTCGCTGGACGCCCCCCTGGCCGGCCTGCATGAACAGCTCTTTCTTGAGGCGAACCCCATCCCGGTCAAGTGGGCGCTGGCTGAAATGGGTTTGATAGGCCTTGGCATTCGCCTGCCGTTGACCCCGCTGTCCGGGCAGTATCACGACAGCGTGCGCCAGGCCATGCGCCAGGCGGGTGTGCTCTGATGCGCGTGGCTCGTGTCCCGCGGCTGGGGCTCATTCTGGTGGCGCTCCTCGCCCTCTCTGCCTGTAGTGTTGTGGACGAAAAGCGCCAGGCCTATCGTCACGCCAAGGCCTTGCCGCCGTTACAGATTCCAGCCGGGCTCGACCGCCCCGATGAGACACATGCGCTCATGTTGCCCGAGGTGCGTCCCGACTATCAAGCACCGAATACCGAACCACCGCCGCTGGCTGCGGAATAGGCCGCTCTGACAGTGCGCTTTGCCTCCCTGGGCAGTGGTAGCCGTGGTAATGGCATGCTCGTAGAAGTGGGTGCGACCACCGTGCTGGTGGACTGCGGCTTCTCCGCCATTCAGGCGGCCAAACGCATGGCGCGACTGGGTAAACGGCCGGAGGATCTGGATGCCATCGTGGTCACTCACGAACATGCTGACCATATCGGCGGTGTCTCCGTGTTGGCAAGGCGTCACAAGCTTCCCGTCTATCTCACCCCTGGCACCGCCCGGCACCCGAAAATGGCTGAGCTGAGCGAGTTGTCGCTATTCAACTGCCATGAGCCCTTTGCCATCGGCGATATCGCCGTCCAGCCCTATCCGGTGCCTCATGATGCCTTTGAGCCCTGCCAGTTTGTGTTTGGCGATGGTGCCCTGCGGCTGGGATTGCTGACCGATGTGGGGTGTTGGACACCCCATATAGAAGCGCAACTCAGTGGCTGCGATGCGCTGATGCTGGAGTCCAACCACGATGCTGTGATGTTGGCCCAGGGCAGCTATCCGCCGTCACTGAAGCGGCGGGTCGCCGGTGAGCAGGGGCATTTAAGCAATGCGCAATCTGCCCGGCTGCTCAGCCGCCTGGATTGCTCTAAATTACAGCACATTGTTGCCGCCCATTTGAGCGAGCAGAACAACACAGCCGAACTGGCGCAAGAGGCACTTAGCCACTCACTCAATTGCGAAACAGCCTGGGTGGCTGTTGCTGACCAGAACCAGGGGCTCGATTGGCGAGAGATCGTTTAACGGGCAGTGACTCTTCCCCGGTTATTACATCTTATTTACGACGAGGTTACATCATGGAAAAACGCGCAGAACTCTATGCCGGCAAGGCGAAGTCGGTTTACTACACGGACGATGCCGACAAACTGATTCTCCACTTTCGTGACGATACCTCCGCCTTTGATGGCGAGAAGATGGAGCAGCTCGCGCGCAAGGGAATGATCAATAACCGCTTCAACGCCTTCATCATGCAGAAGCTGGAGGAGGCCGGTATTCCCACCCACTTCGAGACACTGCTTTCCGACACCGAAGTGGTAGTAAAAAACATGCAGATGATGCCTGTGGAGTGTGTTGTGCGTAATCTCGCCGCCGGCAGCATCTGCCGTCGTCTGGGCCTGGAGGAGGGGGTGGAGCTTGATCCTCCCGTCTTTGAGTTCTTTCTCAAAGATGACGCACTGCACGACCCGATGATCAACGAGTCTCACATCGAAACCTTTGGCTGGGCCAAGGCCGAACATGTGGCGAAAATGAAGCAGTTAACCTTTCAGGTCAACGATGTGCTAAAGCAACTTTTTCTCGACGCCGGCCTGTTGCTGGTCGATTACAAACTCGAGTTTGGCCTCTTTCACGGCGAGGTGGTGCTGGGGGATGAGTTCTCGCCGGACGGCTGCCGCCTGTGGGATGCCCAGACACGTAAAAAGCTGGATAAAGACCGCTTCCGCCAAGGCCTGGGCGGCGTAATAGAAGCCTATGAAGAGGTCGCCCAGCGCTTGGGCGTCGCACTGCCTGAATAAGCCACCCTCACATCACCGGCCGGCTGTTTGATACCGGCCCGGTCGGTCTGTTGTGCCACCTGAACTGCGTTCCAACCGTACTGAAATTGCCCTGTGGGTAGACCCGTGGGGCGGTTTTTTACGCTATCGTCACATCCCGTTGTTTGCACATCCGTGCCTTTTCTCAACTCGGTTTTAACCTCCCTTGTGCGTGCTCCGGCGCGCTTCCAAGCGTGCTTCAAGTTTCCGGGGCCATGCCGATAACTCCGCATACGAGTTGACTGCGAGCCGTTTGGACGGCCTGTTTTACGGATAGAAAACTCGTGAATATTCATTGCTGAGAGAGGCACCCGAGCGGGTTCCTGCGGGCGATGATTCAACACGACTACAGGAGCTAACATGAAGAAACAGATTTTGCTGAAAAGTGTCGCCGTGGCGGTATCGCTGGCACTGGCCGGTTGCGGTGGCAGCAGTTCCACCACCGTGACCAATGATGACGGTGGCACCACCACAGCTCGCGGTTTTTCTCTCCCCAATGAAATTTCGGCCGTGCCCGCATCCGCCGCAGCCAGTGCCAGCACTACACGCTCGGTATCCGCCAGCAGTTTCGGGCGGGCAATTCGCGCCCTGGCCAGTGCCGATTTGCCGCCAGACTCTGATTACGCCAAGGCCACTGGCCGCACGTTTGTAGAGGAGCCCGCACTGGAGCAGTTCGACATTATCGAACAGGTCCTGACCTCCATGGCACAAACCAACTACGCCGACGAGGTGGGCAACGGTGCCTACAAGGCGGTGATCACCTGGGAGGAGGATCAGGACGGCGTTGACGTAAAATCACTCCAGACCTGGACAGTGAAGTCCGAACTGGTCAGCGGCAACCACCCCGTCACAGGTGCGTCGCAGCAGGTGAACGTCGTGCAGGCGTGGATCCCCGAGATCGATCCCGACACGGGCAACGAGATGCTGATCAAGGCGCAATTTGATATCTACACCTCCGCCAGTGTTGCCGCAGACGGCTCGTTTAATGACTACGGCGAGTGGGATCTCAACGTCTACTTTCAGGCCGACCCCAACGCCGTGGATAGCGCCGCACCGCAAGGTTTTTTTGCGGCCAGCACCCGCATCGACAGCAGCGGCGTGACCACCCTGAAAATCACCGATCAGGGTGTGCGTAACGAGTTTGGCCTGCTGGAACAGATGAAAGGCATCCTGGTGCGTAGCGCCACCACCGGTTACGGCAAGGTGGAATACCCCGACTGGGAGCAGTGCTACAACCCGGGCAGCGGCGTCGACTGTAGCGACCCGGCCCTGACCGCGTTTCCCGTCAGCAGCGCCGCGTACTCCTATAACGATGCCTACCTCGCTGTACAGCAAGGCAGCAGCGCCGTGGCGTTCAAAGACCGTGACCTGGCCGGTGCCATCAAAATGGTTCATCGGTACGGCCTCTTCTATGCCGACGCCGACAGCACTAACGGCATCGCCGAGGGCGATAGCGTCGAGAAACAGATGACCTTCGGATTTCCCGTTAAATTTCAGATGACCGCACTCAGTGATCCCAGCAAACAGTTCGAAGCCTGGGGTTACTACGGTGCCTGGCAGGGGCGTCACGAACTGTGGGGTGCTGAAGATGGCGTCGTTATCGATGATGGTGTGAACACCGCGCCCACGGTATTCACCAAAGCCGATGTGCTGCCCGGTCAGACACCAGCCACCTACACGCTGGCCGAGTTTGCCGGTACCTTCACCAAGCGTAACCTTGAAGACGCGTCACTGACGGACATTCAGGGCGTGCCGGTGCAAACCTGGCTGAACAACAACTTCGAGCTGTTCAATATGAACGGTGAATGGCGTTATTGCGACGATGGCTATATTGACTGGATCAACTACGACCCGGCTACCCCTTCCACGCTGAGCTGTCTGGATCGTGTGACTAACCAGGAAAAAACGGGCACCGCACTGGTGCAGGGTTTTAGCTTGTTTGATCTGACTCAGCTGGCGCAGTCAGAAGGCGACCAGCGCTGGATCAATATCGCGGGTGAGGATCAGGCTGACCCTCTCAATCCTCAGTATAAACAGTACCTCTATCTCGACGCCGATCCGCAAATCACCGGTTTTACCTTCACCACCGCGGGTCTCTATGAGGCCGGTAATGAGTTCGATCCGGACACCGGACGTCTGTTGCCCAACAGCCCGGCTGCGTTGATCGACCCCAGTGCCGTGCCCGGCCTGATGGTGGATGTCAGCGGCGCGCTCTACATTCAGTACGTCGGTTTTGATCCCCTTGTCACCAGCACCACCACGGGCTGGGTGGAGAAGGGCATCAGCGGCATCGACCCGGTGACGGGTGAGCCCACCTTCAGCGGCACGGACACCCCCTTCAACCCAAGCCGTGAAGAGGAGTACTACATCAACGCCGCCGGTAACAACTTCATCGTCAAACGCACCGATACGGTGGACGCGGCAGCCTCTTATGACGTCAAGCGGGAGCTGCAGACGGCGGCCAATCCGCTCAACACCGATGCAGTGGCCAGTGTTTCGATTCTGCCGCCGGGCACCAGCTATCTCGCCAGCCCCTGGAATGGTGATATCAAGTACACCCTGATAGAAGATCCCACCGACGCCAACTACCTGTTGCTGGAAGTGTTGTCTGATGCCTCGGGCAATAGCAGCGCAGGTGACATTGCCGAAACGCAGTGGGGCTTGATGGCCTATGACAGCAGTGACCAGCCTCTGGCAATGAGCAGCGGCACGGCGACCCCTGTCAGCGTTGATGAGTACGGTTACCCTGTCGATCCCGCTCTGCGTCCGGTGGAGTTTAACTGGGAAAAACCCGGCGATGGTCAAAGCTGGGGCAAGCAGCGTTTTCTCAAAGAGGCGAGCAGCGGCAGCTACGTGATTTTGTCAGATGCCATTGCGCTGACCAACGTGGCCGTGCAAGACAGTGCCGGGAATGCCAAGGGCACGCTCAATCTTCAGTTCGACGGCTGGATGTATGGCATCCCCGATGTCTACGGTGAGCTGTCGCAAAACGATTGGGTGATGACGCCGGACATCGCCGCCAAAGTGGTGCACATCGCCGCAGGCACAGAGGCGACCGGCAGTGATGGCACACGTTACTTCGTCAAACCGCTGGATACCAGCCTCTTCCTCGGTGTCGTCAGCGCCTTCCCTAACGGGACGCAGCCAGATATCAGTCAGGCCGATAGCGTTGATCTCACCAGCGTACCCGGATACACCCCACACAACATGGGGGCCACACCGACCGGGACCGTGGTGAAGTACACCGAAGGCAACGCGGTGGAATAACGCAAAAGAGAGTCAAGGTAACTCACCCTGAAGGGGCACACTCTGTGCCCCTTTTTTTATCCGCCCCCCCCGCCCGACGATCCAGTCATTCTCATTTCCGCTTTCATCCGGTCACCGCTGCAAGAGCCGAAAATTAAACGAAAACAGGCAGCTGCCGATGGTTTCTATGCGGTGTAGTTTTCAACCTGAATCCGCCCTGACGATAGGGGCTCAGATTCAATATAAAAAACCGGACAATTTTTCTGCATGGAGCGGGGACAGATCAGTGTATCTGCAACATTTTGGACTGGTACGGCCACCGTACCGAATCACACCTGATACAGCGCTTTTCTACGGCGGTGGCGAGCGCGGCGATATTCTCGATGCGCTGGTCTATGCAGTCACCAGCGGTGAAGCCATTACCAAGGTGGTGGGAGAAGTGGGCAGCGGCAAAACCATGCTCTGTCGTATGCTGGAGCAGCGGCTGCCAGAGCATGTTGACGTCGTCTACCTCGCCAACCCCTCGTTGTTGCCCGAGCATGTACTCCATGCCATCGCCTTTGAGCTGAAGTTACCCGTCAGCGCCGCTGACAGCCGTATTCAGCAGATGAAGGTGTTGCAGGCCTGCCTGCTTCAACGCCACAGCGAAAATCGTCAGGTGGTGATCTTTATCGAAGAGGCGCAGAGCATGGCGCTGGAGACGCTGGAAGAGATCCGCCTGTTGAGCAATATCGAAACCGAGCACCACAAACTGCTGCAAGTGGTGCTGTTTGGTCAACCCGAGCTGGATGTCGGGCTCAGCCACCCGCGTGTGAGACAGATCAGAGAGCGCATCACCAACAGCTTCTACCTCGCGCCCCTGCGTCAGCGCGAAGTGAGGGACTACCTCACCTTTCGACTTCATCTGGCCGGTTTTCGTCGTGATGCACTCTTCAGTGTTGCGGCAGTCTGGCTGATGACCTACTTCTCTGCCGGCCTGATGCGGCGCCTCAATATTCTGGCGGACAAGGCCATGCTGGCAGCATACGCCGGTGCCAGCCAGCAGGTCACCTGGCGTCACGTCTGGGCGGCGGCTCGTGACTGTGAGTTTGTGCAGCCGGCCACCTGGCTACGCCCGGTGCTGGCGCTGCCGGCACTGGCACTGGTTGTGGCGCTGGGGCTCTACAGCCAGCTCAACGTCGCGGATGCAACGCAGGTGGCCGCCGTGCCGGCGTCGCAGGGGCAGGTGGAACCCCAGCCCGCTGACGCGGCGCTTGCCCGCCTGAACAGCGATGAAAACAAGGCCGTCGATAACGGGGCTGTTGAGAAGGCCGATATCAGCACCAGCCTGCTCCAGCAACGGCTTGACTCCTCCCGCCGCTGGCTCAGCCATGTGGCACCGCAGCACTTCACGATTCAGCTGTTATGGGCACCGGCCGATGGTCAGCAGGCCTTGGAAACGTTTCTCGGCGAGGTGCGCGACAGCCCTGGGTTTGACCAAATGTACGCCTATCGTGCCGGGGCCAGTGAGGCGGGGGCGCTGAATCTCGTCTTTGGTGAATTTGACTCCTACCGCGAAGCGAAGGCGGTGCTGCACGCTTTGCCCGATTCGTTGAAACGCTACCAACCCTTTTTGCGCAATGTGCGCGGTGTGCTGGCCGAGGCCCGCCCCACGCTCGTTGCCGACGCCAGTGAAGTGGATCGCTGAAAATGGAAAATCGCCTGATGGATGAGTATAGGCCCGTGATCGATCGTCTGTTAACACACAGTGCCCGCGCCGTACTGCTGGTCGCCCTGCTGGCGTCCTGCACCGCCACCAAACCGCCGGCCATGTCAGAAGGCCATCTGGAGGCCCCGGCCGCCGAGCCGCCCAGCGCAATCCCCGCGCCGGTGCTGAACTCTCCCGGCCTCATGCCGCCCCGGCCACAGCCCCGGCCGGAGACCTACACCGTCGTCGTCAACGGCGTGCCGGCGCAGGAGCTGCTTTTCAGTCTGGCGCGGGATGCCAATCTGAATGTCGATATCCACCCCGATATCGAAGGCCTGGTCAGCATCAACGCCATTAACCAGACGCTGCCCCAGATTCTTGACCGCATCGCCAAGCAGGTGTCGCTGCGCTACCAGCTGGACGGCACCACCCTGGTGCTGGAGCCCGATGCGCCCTACTGGAAGAACTACGTCGTCGATTACGTCAACATGGCCCGCGATACCACCAGCGAAGTGGGGGTGGCGACGCAGATCTCCACTGCGGGTGGGGGTGTCGGAAACAGCAGTAGCAGCAGTAGCAGCCGGGGGAATATCTCCAATACCAAGGTTAAAAATAAGGCCAGCCACCACTTCTGGGAGGTGTTGGAGAAAAACATTCTCGCCATTCTGGGCGGTGATCACGGCACCCATGAAGGCCACTCGCCGGTGGTGGTCAACGCCCTGAGCGGCATGATCTCGGTG
>JALTMR010000398.1 GCA_027001525.1 Gammaproteobacteria bacterium | reverse complement strand
TTGTAGGTAGGTACCCGCTCCAGCCAGCCCAGAGGCGTCATCATGCTCAGCAACAGATGTAGCTCAGCATGCTCGGGAACACAGGACTGAATGAATATCTTCGCCGCACTAGGGTTGACGCCGGAGGCAAGCCAGTCGACCACCATCTCCCAGACGCTGTCGGCGATGACTCCCGTGTTGTCATACTCGGTGGTCAGTGCGTGCCAGTCAGCAACAAAGAAAAAACACTCGTATTCGTGTTGCAGTCGCACCCAGTTCTTCAGCACACCGTGGTAGTGACCCAGATGAAGTTTGCCCGTTGGTCGCATCCCGGATAAAACACGCTGATGCTGTGTGGGTACCATGTCCAAAGTTATTCCTTCCCTTTTTTTATTTATTACAGTTAGTTACAGGCCAAACATCGAATAAATCAAGGTTTCGATGAGCTGCGTTGGTGTGGTCAAAATAGTGCTCAACAGGCCAGTGGCCAGCAGGGCGATAAGGAGAATAAAACCGTAAGGCTCCAACCGGCCAAACTGATAGGAGAGCGGCCCCGGGAGCATGCTGTCTACAATGCGGCCACCATCCAGGGGCAGGATCGGAAGCAGATTAAGCACCATCAGCAACACGTTGATGGTGATACCGAACAGCCCCATTAACACCAGCATTTGAGCCGGCATGGGCAGTGATGCGCCCAGGGTAAAGCCAATCTTGGCCACCAGCGCCCAGATCAGCGCCATCAACAAATTGGCCATCGGCCCGGCCAACGCCACCAGCGCCATATCTCTTTTGGGGTTGCGTAAATTTTGCCAGGTCACCGGAACCGGCTTGGCCCAGCCAAAGATAAAGCCCCCCATCAGGAGCAACGCAAGCGGGACAAGAATGGTGCCGATGGGATCGATGTGTTTGATGGGGTTAAGCGTCAATCGCCCCAACATGTAGGCCGTGGAATCCCCCAAACGCTTTGCAACCCAGCCATGCGCCACCTCGTGAACGGTAATGGCGAACAGTAACGGCAACGCAGCTACCGCTATTTTTTGAATCAGGGAGAGTTCTGGCATCGGGGGAGTATAGCCTGTTTTAGGAGAAATTAAGATTTACAATAGAAATCAATCAATTAACCCAATAAGTTATCAATTCTCAAGGAGAGAAATATCACCTTTTCCTTGCCGCAGGACAACGGGGGAATCATCCGTCCACTCCACCACCGTTGTCGGTTCCAGCCCGCAGTACCCGCCATCGATCACCAGATCCACCTGGTTACCGAGCAGATCCCGCATTTCATAGGGGTCCATCATGGGCAGCTCATCGCCAGGCAAGATCAGCGTCGTACTCAGAAGCGGTTCCGCCAGCTCTTCCATCAACGCCAGCGCGATGGCGTTGTCAGGGCGACGAATGCCGATTTTTTTCCGTTTGGGGTGTAAGAGTCGCTTGGGCACACTCCGCATAGCCGGCAAAATAAAGGTGTAGGGCCCGGGAGTCAGCGCTTTGATTAGCCGGTGAGCGACGTTGTCAATCATGGCGTAGCTCGACATCTCCGCCATGCTACGGCACATCAGGGTGAAGAAGTGCTTGTCATCCACCTGCCGAATGCGGCGCAGTGTCTCCAGGGCTTTTTTATCCCCAATATGGCAACCCAGGGCATAGCATGAGTCTGTCGGGTAGACGATCACGCCGCCTTTACGGAGTACATCAACCGCCCCGCGAATGAGGCGTGCCTGTGGATTTTCCGGGTGAATTTGAAAGAGTTGACTCATGTCTGCGCTACTTACGATTGATGATTTTCCCACAGCTGCCAGATGGGAATACACCCCTCGGGCAACGGCGGCTGTTTACCCATGCCAGACCACGACTGGGCGGGACCATGGTAATCAGACCCCACCGAGGCATGCAGCTCATAACGGCGGGCATATTCTGCCATATTCCGTGTATCCTTTTTGTCCTGACTGCCAGAAACCACCTCCAGCCCGACACCACCGCAGGCCTTGAAATCCTCTATCAACAGGCGCAGCTTGGTGGCTGACAATTTATAGCGCGCCGGATGGGCGATAACAGCCACACCACCCGCCGCGTTAATCCAGCCCACCACCTCATCCAGCTCGGCCCAGTCGCTGGCAACGTAAGCGGGCTTGCCGTCACCCAGGTGGCGTTTAAAGGCATCATTGACGTTTTTGACGTAACCGGCCTCAACCAGATAGCGGGCAAAATGGGTTCGGCTCAGAATGTTGCCATTGGAAAACTGCCGGGCTCCTGCCAGGGCATCCGGAATTCCCCGCTTTTCCAGGCGCTCAGCCATCCGCGCCCCACGCTCCATACGCTGCCCGCGCAGGTTCTCCAATCCCGCCTGTAACGCCGGCGCAGAGGGATCAATATTGAGGCCAACAATATGCACGAGACGCTTGTTCCAGGTCGTCGATATTTCAACACCGGCAATCAACTCAATATCGCCCTTTTGTGCGGCTCGGGCGGCCTCCTGAAAGCCGCTGGTATCGTCATGGTCGGTCAGTGCCAACACATCGATACCACATTCGAGCGCATACTCCACCAGCTCCGTGGGCGTTAGCTCACCATCAGAGGCTGTCGAGTGGCTATGTAAATCATATTTTTTATCTGGATTCGGGTAATTCTTGGCGGACATTCAAATACTGCTTATTGGGTGCCGTTTCCAGCACAATCGGATATGATAGGGCTTTTACGGCGCGGATGCGACCTAAATAAAATCATCTTTTTTTGCCACCAACTCACGCTGCAAACGGACGAAGCACTCACACATATGAAGTTTCTATTCGATTTTTTCCCTGTCCTCCTCTTCTTTATTGCCTACAAAATGTACGATGCCTTTGTGGCCACGGCGGTGCTGATCGTAGCCTCCTTCGTCCAGGTCGGATGGTACTGGCTGCAATACCGCCGTGTTGAGAAGATGCACCTCATTACCCTCGTGCTGGTTGTGATCTTTGGCGGCGCAACGTTGTTACTTAACGATGAAAAATTCATCCAATGGAAGGTCACTGTGGTCAATTGGGCCTTTGGCGTCGTCTTCATCGGCAGCCAGTTCATTGGCAAAAAGACCATCATCCAGCGCATGATGGAATCCAGCGCGCAACTACCCGCCCCCTTGTGGCCAAAACTCAACATGGCCTGGGCGGCTTTCTTCATCTTTCTGGGCTTTCTGAATCTATACGTCGCAGATCAGTACGATATGGATACCTGGGTTAATTTCAAACTCTTTGGTCTGACAGGACTCAGTTTTGCGTTCATCATCGCTCAGGCCCTTTTC
>JALTMR010000397.1 GCA_027001525.1 Gammaproteobacteria bacterium | reverse complement strand
CGGCAGAGACTCCCTGATCGTGGCGAATCTGGATTGCCGCGCCGCAGCGGCCAAGGCTCTGTTCGACCTGATGGTTCACGGCCACTCACTCTCAACGGTTATTCCCAAATGGCAGGCCCGGGTCAGCGTCAAAGACAGAGCGCTGTTACAGGAGCTGGTCTACGGTGTGGCGCGCTGGCGTGGCCGTCTGGATGCGCTGCTCTCGCAGCTGCTGCGTAAACCTTTCAAGCGCAAAGATGGCGATATCCAGGCCCTGCTGATGGTGGGGCTCTATCAACTGCTCTACTTGCGGGTGCCGGACCACGCCGCGGTATCCGCCACCGTTAATGCGACGCGAGGGCTGGACAAAGCCTGGGCCAAAAACCTCTGCAATGCCGTGTTGCGACGATTTCAGCGAGAAAGAGAGACGCTGCTGGCGACAGCGGATGAGAAGGAGAGCGCCAGATACGCTCATCCCGACTGGCTGCTCGGTATGCTGAAAAAGGCCTATCCCGATCACTGGCCAGCCATCGTCCAGGCCAATAACGAACACCCTCCCATGACCTTGCGGATCAATCGCCGTCGCACATCACGCCAGGCCTATCTTGAACTGTTGGCCGGGCAAGGCGTTGCTGCCCATGCGGCACCATTTAGCGATGTCGGTATCACGCTCGATCGGGCGGTGGATGTGGCGATGCTGCCGGGTTTTGGGCAGGGGTGGGCCTCGGTGCAGGATGGTGCTGCCCAGCTGGCTGCGCCGCTGCTCGATCTCAAGCCTGGTCAGCGGGTGCTGGACGCCTGTGCTGCACCGGGTGGAAAGACCGCTCATGTGCTGGAGCGCGAAGCTGCGCTGGACTCCGTGCTGGCCATCGATGAAGATGCACAGCGTGTGGCGCGGCTGAAAGAGACACTGGCGCGGCTCGAATTGAGCGCCAACCTGAAAACCGCCGATGCCGCCGCACCGCAGCGCTGGTGGGATGGCAAGCCCTTTGACCGTATTTTGCTCGATGCGCCCTGTTCTGCCACCGGGGTTATTCGTCGCCACCCCGATATCAAACTGCTGCGCCGGGCCACTGATATTGAGGCCCTGGTGGCGTTGCAACAGCGCATTCTGACCGCCATGTGGTCGTTGCTGGCAGCGGGGGGCAAGCTGCTCTACGTTACCTGCTCGGTACTGCCGAGAGAGAACCACCTGCAGTTACAGCAGTTTCTGGCGCAGCACCGGGACGCAGTGGAGCAGCCCATTGATGCCCCCTGGGGCCACAAGCGGGCAGTGGGGCGGCAGATTCTGCCGGGAGAGAGTGATATGGACGGGTTCTACTATGCTTGCATCTGCAAACGCTAAGCGCTGAGCTGCCAGCCAATGACCGCGTTGCTGCGCCAATCTGCCACCCACCTGCTGACTGTGCTGGGGCTGTGCTTTTGCCTGCTTCCGCTCAGCGGTGTGGCAGACGATGCAATTGCCGGCAAAGCGCCGGGGTTTGAGGTGCTCTTTTCCGAAACCGAGGTGGTGGACGAGGTGGTTCGCCTGGACGCGGGTTTCGATCTCACACTCAGCCCCGAACTGATCGAAGCCATCAACAAGGGCGTGCCCATCACCATCAATATCGAGATGGAAGTGTGGCGCAAGCGCGCCTACTGGCTCGACGATGAAGTGGCCCGGGTCGTCCAGGCCTACACCATCACCTATAACGACCTCACCCGCGGTTACATGCTGGACAATCTCAACAGTGGCGCGCACTTTCAACTGCCTTCGCTGGAGGCTGTGTTGTGGGTTGTCTCCGCCCTGTCTGATTTCCCCTTTATCGACTCCACTCTGCTGGATGCGAGAGCGAGCTACTACTACCGCATTCGTCTGGGGGTTGACGTGGAATCCCTGCCGGTGCCGCTGCGGGTGATGGCCTTTATCTCTTCACGCTGGCACTTGACCAGCGACTGGTACAAATGGCCGCTCCCTCACTGATTCAGCGCCTCCGCGGCCTGCTGCCGGTAGTGGGGCTGTTTGCCCTGTTACTGGCATCGCTCTTTATGTTCAGCAGCGCGACCCAGAATTCGGAAGAATTCAGTCGCTCCTACCTGATGCTGCTCATTCTGGTGGTGGTCGAGCTGTTGCTGCTGGTGGCGCTGATCGGCATCAATTTGCAGCGGCTGATTCGCCAATACCGCAACCGGGCCACGGGCTCTCGCCTGACCACCCGCTTGGTGGTGATGTTTGTCATTCTCGCCGTGGTGCCGGCCTCGGTGCTCTACTATTTTTCTGTCGATTTTATCCGTCGCGGCATCGACAGCTGGTTCGACGTGAAGGTGGAGCGGGCATTGGATGATGCGCTCAATCTCAGTCGTGCGTCGCTGGATTGGCGCCTGGGGGAGATGCAGCGTCAGGTGGAGCTGATGGCCGAGAGGATCGATGACGCCGCTCCCGGTTCACTGGATGCGACGCTGGAGGCGTCGATGCGCCTCAGCGGGGCGGCCGAGGTGGCGCTGCTGGATGAGAACGGGTTTGCCATTGTCTTCAGCTCTGACCGCCCCAACAAACGTGCCCCGGAGCAGTTGAATAAGGTGATTCTGGCCCAGCTGCGGCGACAGGGGAGCTATATCGGTCTTGAGCCCAGCCTGGCGCCGCAGGAGGGGCTTTATGCGCGGGCCGTGGTGGCGATGCCCAATAGCGGCTTGCCGGCGCAAGACCGGCTGGTGCTGCAGGCGCTCTTTCCCGTGCCGGCGCAGATCGGCGTGCTGGCCAACCGCGTCCAGACGGCCTACTCCAAATACGAACGGCTCGATTACTTGCGCGGGCCGCTTAAATTCAGCTTCACTCTGACGCTGTCGCTGGTCCTGTTGCTGAGCCTCTTCACCGCCGTATGGGCCGCATTCGCCCTCGCCCGACGGCTGGTGGCCCCCATTCGCATTCTCGCTATTGGCACCCGCGCCGTGACCTCGGGGGACTACAACCGCCGCCTGCCCATCAGCTCCTTTGCCAACGACGAGCTGGGCTTTCTGGTGCAGTCGTTTGACACCATGATGGCACGCATCGCCATGGCGCAGGACGAGGCGCACCACAGCCAGCAGATTGTGGAAAATCAGAAAATCTACCTGGAAACCGTGTTGGGGCATCTCTCCTCCGGGGTCATGACCTTCAGCGTCGACGGCGTGCTGCGCACAGTGAACACCCAGGCGGATCAGATTCTGGGCGTCAGGCTGGAGGCGAATCTCGGTGTGGGTCTCGATCAGCTGGGTAGTGAGCATGAGCACCTGCAAAAATTTGTCGACCTGATGAAGTCC
>JALTMR010000396.1 GCA_027001525.1 Gammaproteobacteria bacterium | reverse complement strand
TTGATGAGCCCGGAACGTAACGAGGCGGTGGCGCTGCTCTATATGGCGCAGGGCGATGCCAGCTACCGCAAGGCGGACTACCTGCTTGCCGAGGCTTACTACAGCCAGGCGCTGGCGCTGGACCCGAACCACTGGGGCGCGCTGCGTGATCTGGGTTGGGTTTACTGGCACCAGGGGCGCTGGCGTGAGTGCTCCGACGTCTGGACGCGACTGATTCAGCTCGATCCCCAGGCCTATGAACCTCACAATCTTTTTACCCAGTACTACCTGGAGCAGGGCGACTACCGCATGGCCATCGCCCATGCCAAGCGCAGTCTGGCGTTGAACCCGGAGCAACCCCGCCAGCGTTTGCGGCTGGCGCGCAGCTACTACCTCAACGAGCAGTTTGCGCCGGCCCGTGCCATCGCCGCCGAGCTGGCGGCGGCCTATCCCGATGACCTGCCTATCCAGAAGTTTCAGGCCCAGCTCCACAGCCGTTATCGGGAATACGGCGCAGCAAAACGGCAGTGGGAGGTGGTGCTGAAGCTCGATCCACAGTCGCTGCTGGCGCGTAAAAAACTGCTCCTGGCCCGCTACGCCCTGGGGGAGTACGACGAGGCGCTGGCAGGGTTGCGGCAGGTGTTGGCGGCGGGCGGACCGGATGAAAAGATCTACCATCTGCTGGCCGCCAATGCCCACAGTCAGGGGCAGTATGGCGAAGCGGCCCTGTGGTACGAGAAACTGGTGGAACACTGGCCGGAACGGGTGGGCTACTGGCTCGATCTGGCCCAGGTCTATGCGGATGACAAGCGCCTTCACTTCGCCCACAACGTCCTGATGCGGGCGCGCTGGCACCACGGCGATAACCTCGATCTGTTGCAAAAGCTGGCGAGTAACTACGTTGCCCGCGGCAAGCACGAGGCGGCACTGGCGCTGTTTCGCCAGATTCACCAGGCCTCGCCCAGCCATCGCGCCTCCTATGTCGGCATGGTCTATGCGCTGACCAGTACGGGCCGATATGACGAGGCCCTGGCGAAGCTGGAGGCCCCCGAGGCAGCGCAGTTCTGGAAGGATTATGAGATCACCCTGCGGCGGGCCACGGTGCTGGAGGCCGCCGGCGAAACGCAACAGGCGCAGCAGCTGCGCCGTGATGTTGCTTTCATCGCTGCGGGTGACGGCTACGTTCCCATTCTGCTCTATCACGGCATCGGCCATAACCCCCGGGATGAGAAGCGGCTCTACATCGGCCATTTCGAAGCCCAGTTAAAGGCCTTGCAGGCGGCGGGCTACACGGCGGTGACGGTGAGTGAGTTCTTGCAGATGCTGGACGGCCAGCGCGATATGGTGGAAAAACCGCTGTTGATCACCTTTGATGACGCCCGCCGTGACTCGTTCGACCTGGCCGATCCGCTGTTGGCGAAATACGGTTTCAAAGCCACCATGTTTGTCTCCACCGCCGAGATTGTGGATGACCACCCCTTTCACCTCGACTGGCCGGGGATGCGCCGTTATCAGAAAACCGGTCGCTGGGATTTTCAGAGCCACGGCCACAGGGCCCACAAACTGATCACCATCGATGCCGAGGGCAACAAGGGCAGCTTTCTGGTGAACCGGAAGTGGCTGGCGGAGAAGGGGCGGGTGGAGAGTGATCGCGCATACCGCCGCCGCCTGGAGGAGGACTACCGCACCAGCGTTCGCATTCTTCAGCGTGAGATGGGCGGGGAGCCTTCGCCAGTCTACGCCTACCCGTACTCCGAAACGGGTCAGCAGCATATGGGTAATGAGTCCTCGGCCTATGACATCAATCTGGCCCTGCTGCGTCAGCTGTTCCGGTTTGGCGCGGTGCAGGATCAGAGCGGCTATAACTTCTTCTCTGCCGGCCAGAGCGCCTCCCCCATGTTGCGCCGCTTTAACGTGCCCCACGACATGGATGCCGATGCCCTGTTGCAGCAGTTGAACTATAAGCAGCCGCAAAATATCGCCCGTCTGGCGTTGGCTAAATCGCTCTATTGGCAAGGCCAGCTGGCGTCGGCTGGTGAGCTGTTTGAGGCGCTGGATGCCCATCAACAGGCGCCCAAGGGGCAGACGCAATACTTTCTGGGCGGCATCGATTACCAGCAGGGCCGCTACCGTGAGGCGGCGGATAAACTCACCACCGCGCTGGCGCAGGACGATGGTGTGGTGGCCCATGCCGAGCAGCTGATGCGCCGGGTGCAGTGGCAGGTGCGGCCGTCCCTGACGCTGCGCGCCGAGGTGATGAAAGACTCCAATGAACGCACCACCACGCTGCTGGAGGCGAAGTACGGCCAGCCACTCAACGGCCCCGTGGCGCTGTGGGCCAGCCTGGGCTCCATCGCTCTGGAGGAGCGGGGCTACGCCGGCCTGGGTACAAACCACTACGATGCCGGCTTGGCGTGGCGTCGCAGCCGGGCGCTATCGCTGTCGGCCAGCGTTCGGGCCCGCCGTGGCGCGGGAGTGGCGACGCACTCTTTTTGGCTGCGCGGTGGTTACCAGAAGGGGGGACTGAATCTCAATGCCCAACTGGGGCGTGAGGATGTCAATACCCTGCGGGCCTACGGCAGCGAGATACAGGCCGACCGTTTCAGCGGAAAACTCACCTCAAGCCTTTCAAACTATTGGCGCGGTCAGCTGATGTTGAACTACCGCAGCTACAGCGATGGCAACGACCGCAGCGATGCGCGTGCCGCCCTGATCTACGCGTTGCCGCAATATCGCCACTGGCGTGCAGTGTTGCAGCACGGGTATAGCGATACGGGGTTCTACTCTGATCGCTACTACACGCCGGTCAAACTCAATATCACCGAGCTGTTGCTGCGCTATCGCAACGCGCAGCTGCCGGCGTGGCTGCTGGAGGCCGAACTGGGTACCGGGGTGGCCAGCGGGGACAACGACCGGGATCGCGTCATCTACCGCATCAGCGCCCGGGCCAGGCGTGACTGGGGCCCCTCATTCCAGACCTCGGTGAAGGGGAGCTACCAGAACACCACGACCTATAACAGTTGGTCGGTGGGGCTGACGGCGGCCTATCTCTTTTGATGCAGCTCCGCTCGCGGCGGGTTCCCTCTCCCTTTTGGTCGTCGTCGCATTGGCGGTGGTGGGCTGGCGACGGTATGATGCAGCCCCGATTGAATGACTGACATGATGACAAGGTGTGACTGATGGCTGCGAAATTCAAACGAGGGCTGGCTGCTCTCCTGACGGCGTTTTATCTGCTCTCTCCCGCCAGCGCCAGCGCTGATGACAGCGAAACCATTGGCGATGTATTGCAGATTATGGTGCCGCTCAGCGCCTATG
>JALTMR010000395.1 GCA_027001525.1 Gammaproteobacteria bacterium | reverse complement strand
CGTTACGCCCTCGTTGAAGTCGGGGGCTGAGGGCGTGGGCCTCTACCGTACCGAGTTTCCTTTTATGGTCCGCGACTGCTTCCCCAGCGAAGACGAACAGTGCCGCATCTACCGCCGTGTGCTGGAGGCCTTTTCGCCTCGCCCCGTGGTGTTGCGAACGCTTGATGTGGGGGGGGACAAGGCGCTGCCCTATTTCCCCATCAACGAAGAGAACCCGTTTCTGGGCTGGCGCGGCATTCGCATCACCCTCGACCATCCCGAGCTGTTTCTGGTGCAGGTGCGCGCCATGTTGAGAGCCGCGTGCGGGTTCGGCAACATGAAACTGCTGCTGCCCATGATCAGCAATATCGATGAGCTGGATGAAGCGCTATCGCTGATCCGGCGGGCACACAGCGAACTGCGGCAAGAGGGGACCGATGTGGCCATGCCGCAGGTGGGTGCTATGGTGGAGGTGCCCTCACTGGTCTACCAGATCGATGCCGTGGCCAGGCGGGTCGATTTTCTCTCCATTGGCAGCAACGATCTGACCCAGTACCTGCTGGCTGTAGACCGTAACAATAACGCGGTGGCTGAGTTGTACGACAGCCTGAACCCGGCGGTTATCAAAGCCATTCAACTGGTGGTGGAAGGGGCGGCAGGGGGCAACTGCCCGGTGAGCGTCTGCGGTGAGATGGCGGGCAACCCTCTGGCCGTGTTGGTGCTGCTGGGGCTGGGGGTGGATAGCCTGAGCATGAGTGCCTCCAGCCTGGCGCGGGTCAAGTGCGTAGTTCGTAACGTTCGCTACAGCGACGCCAAAGCGTTGCTCGATCAGGTGCTGACACTGGAGACAGCCGCTGCCATTCGCCAATGTCTCTCCGAGGCCCTGACAGAACGTGGCCTGGGTGGTCTGGTGCGGGCAGGCAAGTAACTTCTTTTGTTGAATAATTTAACGGGTTAAGACGATGGAACGTGCGAAGCGAAATGTTTGGCTATGGAGTGGCATGCTCTCGCTGATGCTTTTAACACAAACCGCTCAGGCGCAGGAGTCGCCCCTGGGCAAGGGCAAGGTGTCACGCTCAACCTTTACCTCGGCGATTGAAAATCGCGAGCCGGTGGATGAAATCGTTGTCCTGAACGACGGCAGTACCGAGATCTATTTTTTCACCGAACTGAAGTTTCTTCAGGGCCGAACCATTGTCCACCGCTGGGAGTACAACGATGTGCTTCAGGCTGAGGTTGCTTTCAAGGTTGGCGGTCCGCGCTGGCGGGTCTACTCCAGGAAGACGTTGATGCCTCACCAGACAGGGAACTGGACCGTCGTTGTGCGCGATCAGGAGACCGGCTGGCCGCTGGAGGCGAGAATGTTCCGTTTCTCTTTGCCCGGCGAGTCCATCCCGTAACGCTACTGCGGGTCATGCAGTGCCTGCTCTAGCTGGTTCCTGGCTGCTTGTTTGAGTTTCTCTTCCTGTGTCGCAAATGAGGCGGTGTGCCCCGAAGGCTTGTGGCGAGGTGCCGTCGTTGCGTTGTTACGCTCCATCTCCTGGGCAGCGGTTGCGGATTGCCACAATGAGGTGACCTGGGCGTTGACGTTGATGCCCAGCAGGCTGGTGGCAATGAAGTAGGCTGCGGCGGCCAGTGCCAATCCTGCGGTGATTTTTACCGAAGCTTTCAGTTGGGGCCGGGTGTAGCCCATGGCTGGCCTGTCCGTCGCTGGCGGCGGCGCTGTCTTGAAGGTTGGAATCGGTTCGCTCAGAGCCTCTTTACCCATTTTGATCAGCTCTTCATCGCTGACGCGTTGGTTGACGCTGAGGCCGCTGTCCACCGTCGGGGCCTGGGCAATCAGTTTATCGATGCTGTCGAGGCGATCGGTGCCCGTGCTGGCGCGCGTTTTCTGGCGCGACTCCAGTGTTCGGATCGTCTTCTCCGCCCGGGCCTGTTTTTGTTGGGAGGTATGGAGTGATTCACGTAGATTTCGTATCTCCTCCTTTAAGCTGTCCTGTACTTTAATCGCGTTCTGGTAGCGCAGTTGTTCCTCATCCATGCGCGATTTCAGCGCATCTGCCTTGCTGTTTTCGGCCTGGGACTGTTGTTTGCTCTGCGCCAGATCGTCGCTTAGCCTGTCCAGCTTCTGTTGCAGGGTGGCGATGGTGGCTTGCAGTGACTGCGTGTTGTTTTGCTGCGCCGCGAGCTCTCTCTTGAGGTCGTCCGTCTCGGCCGATTTTGCCTCCCACTGCTGATTGTTGGCTGTTGCCCGTTCAAGCTCGCTTTGTAATGTCGTTAGCTGTTGGCTTAGCTCCTCCTGTCGCTGTTTGTTGGCGCTGAGTTCGACGCACTGCTGTTCCAGGCTCTGTTCCTGCTCGCGAATCAGTGCCTCTCTGGCATCCAGCGTCTGCGCCAGTGAATGGCTTGCCTGGGTCTCGTTCTTCAGTGACGCCACTGTGTCGGTGAGCTGTTTGATCTCCGATCGCAGCGCAGTTATCAACGCTTCCTTCTCTGAATCGATCCGCTTGAGTTGCTCGATCTCTTGCTCAAGCTTGAGCGCGGCCCGTTGTTCATCCTGGTCCTGGTTGCGTTGTTCCGCGAGTGATTCAAGCGCTTTTGTCTTCTCGTCAAGTTGGAAGGCGAGCCTGTTTTTCGATTCGTTGAGCTGCTCAATGGTAATGTTTGAGTCGCTGTACTGTCGTGTGATGTGGGCCAGTTGTTCTTCAACCTGTTCCAGTTTCTCGGTGAGTTCATTTTGTCTTTGTTGCAGTGCCGTGGCGGTCTCTTTTGACGAGCTTAGCTCGTGCTTTGTCTGGCAAAGTAACGCCAGTGTCTCCTCGGCAGCGGTTTGCGCGGCATGGAGTTGCGCCTTGAGTTCTTCGCTCTCTTCTTGCCAGGTCTGTTGGTCACTGTGGTGTGTTTGTGCTGTTTGTGTCAGCTGTTGATTTAGCTCGTCGACTGACTGGTTTGCGTGCTGTTCATTTTTAAGTGCTTCATCAAGCGTCTGTTGCAGCTGGTTGAGTTGGCTCAGGGTTGATTGGTGTTCTTCCTGAAGTTGTTTGTGGCTTGCCTCTCTGTTTTCCAGCTGTTCGTGGAGTTCAGCTGTTTGCAGTTGGAACGACGAAAGTTGTTCTTGCAGGCTCTGGTTTTCGCTTAGCGTTTGTTCGCTACGGGATGCGGCTTGTTGGAGTTTTTCTATCTCCTCTTGTAACGCCCTGGTCTGCTGCTCAAACTGCTGTTGCTCCGTGTCGCGTTCCCGGCGGATTTTTTTTAATTCATTATCTAGCTCAAGCTGCTTTTTTTGCTGCTCAGCGAGTGCGTTCTGTGTGGTGCTGGCGTGCTCCTTTTTTTGC
>JALTMR010000394.1 GCA_027001525.1 Gammaproteobacteria bacterium | reverse complement strand
GTAACGGGTCTCCCCCGCCTGCACAGGCGCAGCCACCACAACCAACAATACGACCCCGATAAGATAGTTTTTCACGTCACCGCCTACTCTGATGTGGTTTAAATTATGGCGCACCCAAAGACCAGGGGTGCCCCCTGGGAGCGTTGCAATGGTGCGCCATATTTCAGAAATAAATCTTGATTAACACTTGATTAACATAAGCCTGAACCCGTACCTGCAGGCCAAGGTTAGCACTCAACAGCGGCTACGGCGCGGTGGCTTGTCATATTACTGTCATATTCCAGCGTTACCATGCGCCAACCTCAGAGATGCTGAACTTATGGCCAATATATTACCTTCAATCGACTCCCCGACAAGTATCCGGCGCACCCGCAAGCGGCGCCTGAAGGATCTTGCGACCCGCCACCTCATCGGCCTGGGCGGTATCAGTGTGATCATCGCCATCGTGCTGATCTTCTTCTACCTGCTCTATGTCGTCTTGCCGCTTTTTCTGCCGGGCAGCATCGAGCGCGTCAGCCACTACCCGGTGCCTGGCGAACAGCAGAGCCGTACCCTGCTCCTGGCAATGGAAGAGCAGAATGAGATTGGCGTGCGCTTTAGCAGTGACGGCCAGGCCACTTTCTTTGACACCCACACGGGCGGGCCCATCAGTCGCCAGGCGCTGGCCATCCCTGCAGAAACGGCCATTACCAGCTTCAGCTCTGCCACACCGGAGACACGTACCGTGGCCTACGGCCTGGCCAACGGCGAGATGGTGGTGGCCAAACACCACTACAAGGTGAGTTACACCGCCGACACCAAGCGCATCATCACCCCGGAGATTCAGTACCCGCTGGGGCAGGAGAGCTTCACCATCGACAATATCGGCGAGGCACTCAAGCTGCTGGCCTTTCAGGATGGCGAAGAGCAGGCCCTGGCCGCTGCCGTCACCGAAGATGGCCGCCTGATTCTGGCGGCGCTGCTCAAAGAGGCCTCTTTTCTCGACGATGAGATCAGCATTGAACTGGAGACCACCACCGTCGAAAGCGCACCGGCGCACATCACCCACCTGCTGGTCGATAAGGATCAGCGCATCCTCTATGTTGCTGACAGCGAGGGCCAGGTCTCCACCTACGATGTGTCAGAGGCCAGCGAGCCCGAGCTGGTGAACCGGGTCTCGGTGGTCACTCACGATCAGAGCATCGCTGACATCCGCTTTCTGGCCGGGGATATCTCCCTGCTCATCGCCGACTCCGACGGCACCATCAGCCAGTGGTTTCCGGTGCGGGATGAGAACGGCGTTGGCGTGCTCACCAAAATCAGAGACTTCCAGCTCGATGCCAAACCCACGCAGGAGATCGTGCCGGAGTACTTCCGCAAAGGCTTTATCGCCGCCTACGACAGCGGTGCCATCGGCATCTTTCACACCACCGCCGAACGCACCATTCTGACAGACAAGATCAGTGATACGCCGCTGACGCAGGTGGCCATTTCACCGCGGGCCAATGCGCTGCTGGCGCAGGACAGCGACGGCGAGCTGCACTTTCTCACCATTCACAACGAACACCCGGAAGTATCGTGGTCATCGCTGTGGGGGAAAGTCTGGTATGAGAGCTACGAAGAGCCGCAATACGTCTGGCAGTCGTCGGCCTCCAGCAACGACTTTGAGCCCAAGTTCAGCCTCACCCCCATCGCCTTCGGCACCCTGAAGGCGGCGTTTTACGCCATGCTGTTTGCCATCCCGCTGGCGATCTTCGGGGCCATCTACACGGCCTACTTCATGACGCCGAAGATGCGCAGCACGGTCAAACCCACCATCGAGATCATGGAGGCGCTGCCGACGGTGATTCTCGGCTTCCTCGCCGGTCTGTGGCTGGCCCCCATTATGGAAGCCTATCTGCCAGCGGTATTTTTGATGCTGCTTCTGCTGCCGCTGTCCGTACTGCTGTTTGCCTTTGGCTGGCAACAGCTGCCCGAGCAGCTGCGCAATCGCGTACCCGATGGCTGGCAGGCGCTCATACTCATTCCTGTCATCCTCTTCGCCGGCTGGCTCGCCTTTGCCCTCAACTCGCCCATGGAGATCTTTCTCTTCAACGGTGACATGCGCAGCTGGCTAGACCACGAGATGGGCATCGGCTTTGATCAACGCAACGCCATGGTGGTGGGTATCGCCATGGGATTTGCCGTCATTCCCACCATCTTTTCCATCACCGAAGACGCGGTATTCGGCGTCCCCCGCCACCTGACCAACGGCTCGCTGGCACTCGGGGCCACCCCGTGGCAGACACTGATTCGTGTCGTACTGCTCACCGCCAGCCCCGGCATTTTCTCTGCCGTCATGATCGGCTTTGGCCGCGCTGTGGGAGAGACCATGATCGTCCTCATGGCCACCGGCAACACCCCGGTCATGGACTGGAGCATTTTTCAGGGCATGCGCACGCTGTCGGCCAATATCTCGGTGGAGATGCCGGAGTCTGAAGTGCACAGCAGCCACTACCGGATCTTGTTCCTGGCGGCGCTGGTGTTGTTCACCTTCACCTTTTTCTTTAACACCATCGCGGAAGTGGTTCGCCAGCGTCTGCGCAAAAAATACAGTTCCTTGTGATGAAACAGTGGATTAAAAGCGGTGCCCCCTGGGTCTGGCTGACGGCCGGTTCGGTCAGTATCAGCATCATTATGGTCGTCGGCCTGCTGGTCATGATCGCCGTACGCGGGCTCAGCCACTTCTGGCCTGCCGATGTGGTGATGGTGGAGTACGAACAAACACCCGGCCACATCGTCAGCGTCATGGGCGAGATCACCGAAGAGGAGCTGGTGCCGGTGCAGCGTGTTCACGACAGCGGCATTCAGCTGCAGACGGATGAGCTTGAGATCGGCCGCCAGCTCTTCAAGGTCGGCAACCGCGATATCGGTGGTTTCGATTTTCGCTGGCTGGTGGTGCCTCTCATTCACGACCTGAAGCAACCCCGGGATGTGGTGGTGCTGGAGCGAACAGAGTGGGGTAATTTCTACGGTTTCCCCCATAGCGTGCTGGAGAACGGCCAGGTCGTCGCCCAAGGTGACGCCGCCTGGCAGGCACTGCAAAAAAGCATTGCACGCACCACTGAACTGCGTGAGGCCATTCACGACATCGAAAAATCCGAGATCGGTTACATCAACGGCCAGATGGAACGCCTGCGCCTGGAAGAAAAAGGGCTAGACTACCGCCACGAGGCCGCGCCGCTCAGACGGGCCGAAATTGCTGAAGAGCGTGCCATCCTTGACGCTCAGTACAATCAGCAACAGCGCAAGCTGACTGAACTCTACACCGCCATTAACCGCGACAGCTTCAAGGCCGAGACC
>JALTMR010000393.1 GCA_027001525.1 Gammaproteobacteria bacterium | reverse complement strand
CCGTCATGATCTGGCGGGCATCCAGATTGGTCGGACTCAGTTCGAGCCATATCTCGCCCGTCTCCTTGGCTACCGCCATGTCACGAGCAAACAGCGCCACTCGGGTCGCGTGCTCTGCCAGGCGCGGATCGCGGGTCTCGACGGCCAAATCCCGGTAGAGCTCTACCGCCACGGCGTACTGCGCCCGCTGAACAGCCACTTCGGCCAGCAGCACTTTGTTGAGCAAGTCGGCTGTCAACTCAATGTCGGGCAATTTCAGCTCAGGGGGCTGGGGCTTCAGCACTTCAGCCTTCGCTTCATCACGGCTTGCCGGTGAACTGGCGCAACCGGACAGCAGGAACAACCCCAGCAGCATTGCCATATAAATAGTGAGCGTTTTAAAACCCGATCTCATCTCTTCTCCCCAGAGGGCAACTTCTGTCGCCGGAATAATTGCGTCCGATACTATAACGTCTCAATCAGACTCTCCAAGCCCGATTTCTCCCACACCAGTTTCAGCACGGCCCTGGGCGGAAATTGCGCATTTTCTTGCCTTCAACAAAGAATTAACGCAGAATTCGCCGTCTCTTTGATTCGGAATGTCGCAGTATAGTTCATGGGGCTCATCGCCGTTGGCATCAACCACAAGACCGCTCCCGTCACTATTCGTGAACGGGTTTCGTTTGCGCCTGAGCGTCTGACCAGTGCGCTGCAGGACTTAACTGCGTCCTCAGTGATCAGCGAAGCGGCCATTCTCTCCACCTGCAACCGCACCGAGCTGGTCTGCTGCGCTGACAAACTGAACAGCGACGTCGTCATCGACTGGTTCGAACACTACCACAAGCTGCAATCCGAGGACGTCAGACCCTACATCTACGTCCATCCCGAGCAGAAGGCCGTGCGCCACGTACTGCGCGTCGCCAGCGGCCTTGACTCCCTGGTTCTGGGTGAACCCCAAATTCTTGGCCAGATCAAAGACGCCTACGCCAAAGCGCGTGATGCCGGCACCATTGGCAAGCTACTGGGCCGTCTGTTTCAACACACGTTTTCGGTGGCCAAACAGGTACGTACCGATACCGCCATCGGCTCCAGCCCGGTTTCGGTCGCCTTTGCCGCTGTCAGCCTGGCCAAACAGATTTTCAGTAACTTCGACAAACAGACCGCGCTACTCATTGGCGCGGGTGAAACCGTCGAGCTGGCGGCACGCCACCTGGCTGCCAGCGGTATTGGCCGTATCATCATCGCCAATCGTACCGTGGAAAAAGCCCACACGCTGGCGCAGGAATTCGACGGCTACGCCATCGCCCTGAACGAGATCCCGGCCCATCTGGCCGAGGCGGACATTGTCATCTCCTCCACCGCCAGTCCGCTGCCGATTCTGGGCAAAGGTGCCACGGAAAGCGCTCTCAAAAAACGCAGGCATCGCCCTATTTTGATGATCGATATCGCCGTGCCCCGGGACATCGAAACGGAAGTGGGCGAGCTGGAGGACGTCTATCTCTACACCGTTGACGACCTTCAGGAGATCATCGACGAGGGGTTGAAATCGCGCCAGGAAGCGGCCAAACAGGCCGAAGAGATTATCGACACCCAGGTGGCCCACTTCATGGGCTGGATTAAATCCCTGAGCTCCGTCGCCACCATCCAGCAGTTTCGCAGCCAGGCAGACGCCATCCGTGAAGCCGAGCTGGAGAAAGCGATCCGCCGCCTCAACGCCGGCGACAACCCCGACCAGGTGTTACAGAAACTCGCCCACGGCCTCACCAACAAATTCACACACACACCCAGCACCCAGATGCGCCAGGCCGGATATGAGGGCCGCGAAGGCCTGCTTGACGCTGCGCGTGAACTCTTTCAGCTCAAACATTCAGATAACTAAACCATCGTGAAAGCTTCTATTCGCAGCAAATTGGAGAATCTCTCTGAGCGACTGCAAGAGATCAGTGCGCTCCTCTCGGAACCAGAGGTTATCGGCGACCAGAACCGCTTCCGCACCCTGTCGCAGGAGTATGCCGAAATCAGCCCCGTTGCCGCCTGCTTTGAGGGCTACAACCGGGCACTGGAGGAGATCAACAGCGCCCAGGAGATGCTCAACGAAAACGACGCGGAGATAAAAGAGCTGGCCCAGGAGGAACTCAAAGATGCCCGGCAACGCCGCGACGAACTGGAGACCGAACTGCAACGGCTATTGCTGCCAAAAGACCCCAACGACAATAAAAACATCTATCTCGAAATCCGCGCCGGTACCGGCGGTGATGAGGCCGCTATTTTTGTGGGCGACCTGTTTAAAATGTACTCACGCTATGCCGAGCAGCAGGGCTGGCAGGTGGAAGTGATGAATGAAAATGCCGGTGAGCATGGCGGCTACAAAGAGATCATCAGCCGTATTATTGGCGCCGGGGCCTACTCCAAGCTCAAGTTCGAATCCGGCGCACACCGCGTGCAGCGAGTACCCGAAACGGAATCCCAGGGCCGCATTCACACCTCGGCCTGCACCGTCGCCATCATGCCTGAGGCCGACGAGATGGAGGAGGTGGATATCAATCCCGCCGATCTCAAAGTGGACACCTACCGCGCCTCGGGAGCGGGCGGGCAGCACGTCAACAAGACCGACTCCGCCATCCGCATCACCCACCTGCCCAGCGGCATCGTTGTGGAGTGTCAGGACGAACGTTCGCAACACAAGAACCGTGCCCGCGCAATGTCACTACTGAAGGCCAAGCTGATCTCCGAAGAGGAGAACAAGCGCGCCGCCGAAGAGGCGCATACCCGCCGCCTTCAGGTAGGCAGTGGTGACCGCTCCGAGCGCATCCGCACCTACAACTACCCGCAGGGCCGGGTAACCGACCACCGCATTAATCTCACCCTCTACAAACTGGAAGAGGTTATGAACGGCGGCCTGGAGCAGGTGATCGAACCGCTGATCAATGAGCATCAGGCAGACCTGCTGGCCGCCATGGGCGACTGATGCCCGACTGCACCATCGAAGCCGCCATCACGCGTGCAGCACGGACGCTCCGGGAGCTAGACTCACCCCGGCTCGAAGCCGAATCACTGCTGGGTTACGTGCTGGACAAGAGCCGCACCTACTTCCGCACCTGGCCCGAGAGCGTGCTCACCGACGCACAATGGAAACGGTTCGGCGAATTAGTGGAAAAACGTGCGCAAGGCGTACCCCTGGCCTACCTCACCGGCCAACGCGAATTCTGGTCGCTGGATCTCCACGTCACACCCGCCACACTCATTCCCCGCCCCGAAACCGAACTATTGGTGGAAAAGGCACTGGCACGCATTCCGCCGGAGCATCACTGGCACATTGCCGACCTGGGCACAGGCTCGGGTGCT
>JALTMR010000392.1 GCA_027001525.1 Gammaproteobacteria bacterium | reverse complement strand
AACCAGAAGGGGCGCTCAAAGCCATCGATGAGTCGGGCGCCGACTATCTCGTCAAACTCGTTGAGGCTGCGGGCCTGGGTGATATTGCTGAATGTTTCGAGGTCATTCCGGCTGCTGGAGGCCTGCCATACGAGGGGCTGATCCTCACCTGCGTCGACCTCTCTGAAGCCGGCAATCAGCTGCTGCTGGTTCACCGCCCGGGCTTGCGCCGGCGTCTCCAGCGGAACGTTTTCCTCCACCGTGACGGTGACGTTTTGGTCGTTGTCGACGTTGTAGGTGGTGCTCAGGCGGCGGGCGGTTCTGTCGCTGTCTTCGCCGACGATATGGCCATTTTCGCTGATGGAACGCGGTTTGAACCCTGCGCCGAGATCGGTGATGACGTAATCTTCCTGCGCCGCGGTGTCTGTGGCCGCCGTGGCGGTCCCCGCGCCCATAATGCCCAGGGCAACTACGCAGACGGAGCTATAGCGGCGCATTCGCCCGCTCCAGTTTGACATGATCATTCACTCATACTCATCGGTTGTGCAGCTTGCTATTGGGCAATTCTACGTCGCTCTAGTTCGCCGGCAGAGGGAAAATGTGGTGCAGCTACCTCGCCGCGATCTCCCGCAGCATTTTTACCTCCAGCCCGGCGTCGTCGGCGATGGCCAGTGCCCGCGCCAGGCGAGCCGGTGCCGAGCGCCCCTTGCACTGGTGCTCCGGATCGCCCTCAAAGGCTTCGAGCATGCCCTCGATCAGTCTCTCTCTCGGTAGTGCCTGACCCACCAGGTGTTGCTGGATATCCATAACATCCGAGGCCACCGCGCGGGCCAGTGCTTCGTGGTGTTGCCACAGCTCGGCCACGTTGCCGCCAGCAACCAGCCCGGCGATATTGGTGGTGAGAATGTAGACATTTTTGCGCACCAGTTCGTAAAGCAGTGCCGCTTCGTTATCGACGCTGTGGCAGGGAATCTCCACCCGGGCCAGCGCCGCCTGAATGAGTGGCGCGTGTTGGCCAAAGGCGGGGGAGGGGATCAGCACCTTGGCCGCCTGTCCTGCTTTCTTCTCAAACCAGACCGAAATGACTGTGGGCTGGGGCAGGGCGGCCCGCTCCCAGTCACGCGGCAATAACTCGTTTTGCAGCAGCGCCAGGCGCTGACGCCAGGTGGCGGGAAGGGTGGCCAGGGTCTGATGAATGTCCGACTCCGCCACCGCCACCAGTACCAGCTCAGGTTCGGGCAGTGAGGCGGCCACCTCGTTCAGGTTCATGGCCCGGGTGACGGGATAGACCGGGTAGCCGCTGCGCAGAAAGCCGTGGGCAAAAACACCGGCCATCTCGCCAATCCCAATAATGACAATCGGTTTGTGCATCTGTTTCCCTGTGTATGGTTGAGCAAATGGGGGGCATTATACCTGCTTCGTCCCTACGGTTTCGGTTGCCACAGTACCTCTTGCCCGCAGGCCTGGCGGCAGAGAATCCGGGCAAGGACAAAGAGCAGATCCGACAGCCGGTTAAGATAGGTCAGCACGGCGTTGCCGATACGCTCTTCCCGCTTCAGCGTTGTGACGCGCCGCTCCGCCCGGCGGCAGATGGCACGGGCGACATGGCAGTGGGCTGCGGCCGGGCTGCCGCCGGGGAGGATGAACTCCTTGAGTGCCGGCAGCCGGGCATTGAACTCATCGAGCCAGCTCTCCAGCTGCGTGGTGTGCCCGGCGGTCATCATGGTGTAGTCGGGCAGACAGAGTTCACCGCCCAGGTTGAAGAGGTCGTGCTGCACCGCAGTCAGGCAGTGGTGAATGTCTTCACTGATCGGGTGCGCTAGAATAACGCCGATCTGGCTGTTGAGTTCGTCGACGCAGCCGATGGCTTCGACGCGCAAGCTGTCCTTGGCAACGCGCACTCCGTCGCCCAGCCCGGTGGTGCCGTCGTCGCCTGTGCGGGTGTAGATTTTCGAGAGCCTGTGTCCCATATCTGTGATGTTGTACCCGGTTCAAAAAAGGGCCCCACGTTAGCAAATTGGCTGCGCTGACGCCATGCGTGAGCCGCGCTTAACGTGTCGCCCGCATTGACACAACAAAATTGGAATAACCATGAAAGAACTCATTCTCGGTGGCGTGCGCAGCGGTAAAAGTGCCCGTGCCGAGCAGCTGGCTCAGGCCAGCGGGCTGGAGGTGATCTATTTCGCTACCGCCACAGCGGGCGATGGGGAGATGGCGCAGCGCATCGCCCGCCACCGGGCCGACCGTCCGTCTCACTGGCTCACGGTGGAGGAGCCCCTGGCCCTGGCTCAGGCGCTGCATCAGCATGCCGCCGCTGAGCGCTGCCTGATTGTCGATTGCCTTACCCTCTGGCTCACCAATCTGTTGCTGCTCGACGATGATGGGGCACTGGCGCAGCAGCAGCGGGCGTTGCTGGACAGTGTGGCGACGCTGGCGGGGCGGATCATCTTCGTCAGCAACGAGGTGAACATGGGCGTTGTGCCGATGGATGCCCTGAGCCGGCGCTTTTGTGACGAGGCAGGGCGTCTGCATCAGCAACTGGCAGCGCAGTGTGATCGCGTGACGTTGATGGTGGCGGGGCTGCCTGTTTTTGCCAAGGGCAGGGAGGAGTCGTTGTGAGTACGACACTGATTGACCTGCTGCGCCACGGCGAGCCAAAAGGGGGCGCGCGTTACCGTGGCCGCACCGATGACCCGCTGACGGATGCGGGCTGGGCCCAGATGGCGCAGGCCACCGCTCAGCCCCGTGAGTGGGACAGGGTGGTCACCTCCCCCCTCAAGCGCTGCGCCCGTTTTGCCCGGCCCCTGGCCGCTCGCTTGGGCATCCCGCTGCAACAGGATGCCGCTTTTGGCGAGATCGATTTTGGTCGCTGGGAGGGGCTGAGCGCCGAGGCGCTGATGGCGCAGGATGCCGATGCGCTGGCCCGCTACTACGCTGACCCGTGGGCCAACACGCCCCCCGGCGCGGAGCCGCTGGCGGAGTTTCAGGCACGGGTGGCGGCTGCCTGGCAGTCGCTGCTGGCTGCGCATGCCGGTGAGCGGGTGTTGCTGGTGAGCCACGGCGGCGTGATGCGGATTATTCTCAGTCATGTGCTGGGCATGTCGCCGGAGAGTCTGTTTAAACTTCATATTCCCTACGCCTGCGTCAGCCGGGTCCGCGTGGATGGCGTGGGAGAGTCGGCACTGACCTCTCTTCTGAGCCACAACGAAAGCCCTGCATCATGACCCCTTTTCTGATTGCACTGCAGTTTCTTACCCGGATTCCCGTACGGGCCGATTTGGCGATGACACCACAGATGCTGGGCCGCTCCGTGCTCTTCTACCCGCTGGTGGGGGGGCTGCTGGGGG
>JALTMR010000391.1 GCA_027001525.1 Gammaproteobacteria bacterium | reverse complement strand
GCCAGACCTCCCAGCCCAGCCCCCAGGCTCCCAGAGTCGGCGACTCCCAGTTGTCTTCAACAAAGCGGATGTCATGCACCAGGGGGTCAAAACCCAACATTTCGAGCGAACCGAGGTAGAGATCCTGAATCTCCAGCGGCGAAGGTTTCAGCACCACCTGGAACTGGTAGTAGTGTTGCAGGCGATTGGGGTTTTCACCGTAGCGGCCATCGGTGGGACGACGCGAGGGCTGGACGTAGGCCGCGCGCCAGGGCTCGGGGCCAATAGCGCGCAGAAAGGTGGCGGTGTGGAATGTACCCGCCCCCACTTCCATGTCGTAGGGCTGCAACACCACGCAACCCTGCTCGGCCCAGTAGGCTTGCAGGGCCAGAATTAGCCCCTGGAAGGTGGAAATGTCATATTGATTCTCGCCAACCTGCGCGATGCCGGTTGCGGACTTGGTATCAGCCAAAGCACTAATCTCGGTTCTGAAAGATGAATTCACGATGACCGCAGGAAAAGGCGACCCCTTCCCACGGAGACCCCGCTCGTTAAACCCGCCGATATGTGACGGGCTCAATTTTCAAAGGGGCCGATTATACGCGCTGATGCTTTAAGAGTGTAACGATGTGAGCGAAGCGGGTGGCCAGCGGGGCTGGGGCGAATTGACGGCGGCAAATCCACTGCCGTCCTTTTTCTCATTACGCCCCCTAAGTCCGACAGGCTTCAGGAGCCTGTCGGACTTAGGAATAATCTACTGCGCTGGTGGGAAAGCGGTTCAAATGTCCCCGATTTTTCGTTACATAGCCCCACTATGCGCCTCAAAATCGTGAAAATTTGCACTCGCCCTCCCACCATGCTCGCTACGATTACCTAAATCCGACAGGCTCCTAATAGAAAAAATAGGCCAGACCAACATTCATGGAGGCGGACTCCCAATTCACGGCATCCAGCGTTAAATCAGCGGTGGTGCCATCGGATAACTGGTTTCTGTGGGTGCCGTTTCTCGCTTCCCAGGTCTGGTAATCGAAACCAAACACCAAGTCGACCGACTGACTCAGGGCGTAGTTTCCGTAGAGGGAGAAACGAATTCCAGTGGTGTCCCCAATGCCCTGCTCAAAACTGACGGGGTGTTCATAGTCCGCCTCGTTCGGGTCACCCTTGAGGTCCCCGGCGGCGTAAAAATCAGAGAGGTAGTAGGCCAACTCTGCGGCAATGGTGAAATCCTGGCTCTGGTCGGTTTCCCACAAGTTCAATCCAAACCACAGACCATCCCACTCGGCACTGTAAGAACGATCAAGACCGCTGATGCCTGTTCCCGAGATGCGGTTATAGCCGTTGTCATCTTTCAGGTTCTGCTCGTGATAGGAGTAACCGATGGTCGGCATCAGATAGGTGTGGCGGTGCTCTACACTGCGCACATGAAAGCGGTAGCCAATCGCCAGATCGGTATCGAGCACATCGCCGGTGGTATCCCCGATAATCGAAGCATTGCTGCCGGAGCGATTGCTGTCATCCACACTCCAGCCATCCGTAATGGTGCCGTAGCCGAACATGCCCCGCAGATGAATGCGGTCAAACCTGATATCCACACCGAGCCTGGCGTGGTAGATATTCAGATCTCCCCACGACGAGTTCCACAGCTGGGATGCCGAGGAGGACTGCCAATCAAGCGCATCAGAACGATAACCCGCCTGCGCCGAGAGAGACACCTCGGGCGCCAGGGCCACGGCACTGCTGGAGACAAACGATAAGGCCAGTAGCGAGCCGCCCAAGCAATGTATTTTTCTCAACTTCATCTTTATCTCCATGAACCGGTGTTTGGCCACAACAGTATCCCTTATCGGGCCCCAAAAAAAGTCCTTAAGCTCAAGCGCTTGCCACAATTGACGATATTCTAGAGGAGAGAGGTACCCATGAACCACATCATTACGGAGCCCACATCCACCGCTCAGTGGCACAGTTTAGTGCATGAGGCAGAGGATATCGCGCATCAGCAGCTAAGTGAAACGCTGGAGAGTTACCTCGTTTTCACGCTGATTCGCTTCACCCGCTGCCCGGAACTGGCCAACGCCATTCTCGGCATCGAGTTTCTCGAAAGCATGCAATGCAGCGGCGCACGCCGCGCCCGAACGCTACGCGACGTCGGCGACAAGTGCCTGCTCTTCTCCGGCCTCTTTCCCCACCTGGCCAAACGCCGGCGCGTACGCAGCAGCTATTTTGTTGATCTGGGCCGCAGCGCCTACTTTGAAGTCCACAACACCTCTGCGGCAGCCGATTCGAGCCTCTATCGGGAGCTGGCCAGGGAGTTTGTCACCATGAGCGACGTACTCAACACCCTTCGCAGCCTCGATCAATCCAAGCCCGAGCTCGACCCCCTGAGTGCCTATGAACTGTGGGAGGACACCGACAGCCAGTTCGCGCGAAAGGCTGTTACCCGTCGCACCGAACGCGGCAGTGAAGTCACACTGTTCAAAGCAGCGCCGAACTCCACCCCGCATTAGGGGCCTTCTCAATAACCTAGAAATGAGGGTGATTTGAGAATAACCCCTAAGCCGCCGACCGGCCCGCTCATCGGCAACCCGGCCTGAATTTGGTATATTTGCGCGCCAACTTTCGTAATGGCCTACCAAGTACCCAATTCATGACCAATCAAAGAAAAGCTGTCGCCCTGATCTCAGGCGGACTCGACTCCATGCTCGCTGCCCGCGCCATGCAGGAGCAGGGCATTCATGTGGAAGGCATTAACTTCTACACCGGCTTCTGCGTCGAAGGCCACACTCACGCCATTCGCAAGCAGGATCAGAAAAAAATCAAGCGCAACAATGCCTTGTGGGTTGCCGAGCAACTGGGCATCAAACTCCACATCATCGATGTCATCGATGAGTACAAAGATGTTCTCATCAACCCGAAACACGGCTACGGTGCCAACCTGAACCCTTGTCTCGACTGCAAGGTGTTTATGGTGACCAAAGCCCGTCAGTGGATCGAAGAGAATGGCTTTGACTTCATCATCACTGGCGAAGTGGTTGGCCAACGGCCCATGTCCCAGCGCCGTGACGCCATGAATGTGGTTAAGAAAGAGGCCGATGCTGATGACATTCTGGTGCGCCCGCTGTGTGGTCAAAACCTGCCCGCGACACTGCCGGAGCGTGAAGGCTGGATTCAGCGCGACAAGCTGTACGACTTCTCCGGCCGCAATCGCAAACCCCAGATCGAACTGGCCAAACAATTTGGTTTTGACGATTACGCCCAGCCCGCCGGCGGCTGTTGTTTTCTGACCGATGAAAGTTACTCCAAAAAGCTGATCGACCTGTGGGAATGCAGGGGCAGTAAAGACTACGACCTGGAAGACATCA
>JALTMR010000390.1 GCA_027001525.1 Gammaproteobacteria bacterium | reverse complement strand
CCTGACGATGCGCACGGCCGCGTCGTCCAGCAGTTTCTGGCCGGAAGAGCTGAGAATGTTGATCTCCTGAATGGTGCCGTCCTGGCGAATGGCAACGTCCATCAATACATTGCCCGAGAGGTGGTGACGCTTTGCCTCGTCGGGATAGTTCATGGTGCCAATGCGTTCGATCTTGCGGCGCCAGGCGTCAAGGTAGGCCGCATCGCGATACTCCTTGGTGCTGACCGCGACAAAGCGGTGTTTGGGGCGCTTGGAATAGATCTCCAGCGATTGGTTGATTTCAGCACTGAGGCGAGCCACCTCCCGGCCCAGGGTGATCAACTCCGCAGCTGAAGGTTGCTCAGCCGGGTTTTTGGCCGCTTTGTCTTCCGTGTGTATTTTCTCATCGTCAAGGTAGCTGGTCAGGATATCGCTCTCGTTGGCGGCGCTCTTTTGTGGTGACTGTTCAGGTTGCAGAATCTGCGATTCGCCGGACAGTGGCACCGGCAGGGGCGAGGCGGTTTGCTGTGTCGAGGGGCGCACGGCTTTGTCTGTGTTGCCGGCGCCGGTCTGGTTGGCCTGGGCGAGGAGCTCCGTATCGTCAGGCACCTCATTGTTGTCACTGCTTGTCTCGATGAGCGTGACATCAATGGTGGGGAATTCAGCTTTCTTTAACGTGAAATCGGGGGCGGCGAAGCCGATGCCAAGAATAATGGCCAGGTTGAGCATGATGGAGATGAACAGCGTGAAGATCAGTCGATCCGTTGCTGATATTTTGGTAGTGCCCAAGCGAGTGGTGGTCATGCTGGTGTCCGTATCCGATCCGTTACGTGCTTGGCGATTATACCGCTAGTGAGGCCAAAAATGATGGAAATTGTGAGCAAAACCGGCAACAGATGAAACAGGCCTTCGTGGGGAATGAACAGAAGGTAGGCGACCCAGAACTGGCTGGTCATGTGAGTCATCGAGGCCAGGAGGCTGAAACCAATGGCGCTGAAACCTTTGCCGGGTATCTTGGTGGCGAGCCACAGCACGGCCAGGCTCGCCACGGCCCCCACCAAGCTGAGAACGAAGGTGGGGGAGAGGAAGGTCCCCAGCAGCAGCGAGCCGACCAGCACCCGCAGCAAAGCGACCCAGGCGGCTATTCTCCAGCCGTAGAGGCTGAGGCAGACGATGGTAATGACGTTGGCCAACCCCGGTTTTGCCCCCGGGATGGGTGACGGCAAGGCGCTTTCTGCGATGTGAATAGTAATGGCCAGGGCTGCCAGCAGGGCAACAAGGTGGTCTTCTCGCGTTGTTTGAACAGTAATTTTCAAGGTGATCTGTTTTGGCCGCTTCAGTATTTGCAATCTACTACGATTGCTCTCTTCTCTGCTGTGTACCTTTCTGCTTCAATCTCGACTATAAATGTTAAGAAGCGTTAAAAGACAGGGTTGAATCGGGAGGTAAGTGCGAATACTTATAGCGCAGATATCCGGGCTGCAACTAAATACATTACATTCCCTGTGCATTATAATGCCGCCCCAATTGGCCGTTAACCTAACAGAATCGCATACGTTGGGATAATACGTTCTCTTTCCAGCTTCCTCTATCATGAGAGGGGCGTATTGATGACAGATGCCACACACAATTGAAGAAGGTCACCGATGTACGAACCATTTTATGGTCTAAGCGCCAAGCCGTTTCGACTGACTCCAGATTCCAACTTTCTTTTTGAAAGTGCTTCGCACAAGAGGGCGTTGTCCTATTTGCGTTACGGCGTCTACTGCGCCGAGGGGTTTGTGGTCGTGGTGGGTGCCCCGGGTACCGGCAAAACGACGCTGATTAAGAAGGTATTGTCCGAGCTGCCTCGAGAAGAGGTTGTTGTGGCCAAGCTGGTGACCACACAGCAGGAGGCTGACGATATCTTGCGTTCCCTGGCGGCCTCTTTGGGGATGGAGTTCGAGGGGCTGACGAAAGCCGGTTTGCTTAATCGTATCGAGCAGTTTCTCAGGGAGCAGGCACGCCAGGGTCGGCGAGTGCTCTTGCTTGTGGATGAGGCGCAGTATTTAACCAAAGGCGCTCTGGAAGAGCTGCGCATGCTGACCAATTTTCAGGAGGATGAGCGCGCGCTGATGCAGTGTTTTCTGGTTGGGCAGGAGGAGTTGAAGGGCATGCTGGACTCGCCGCCGATGGAGCAGTTTCGTCAGCGTGTCATCGCCAGTTGTCACCTCAGTGCGCTAACGGGCAGCGAAACAGTGGCCTACATCGAGCACCGTCTGCACCACGTCGGCTGGGATGGGCAGGCGATCTTCTCCTTCGGGGCTTACGAGCTGATCTACCGCCAGACGGGAGGCGTGCCGCGTTTGATCAATACCCTGTGTGAACGAATGCTGTTACGCGGCTATCTGGAAGATTGCCAGGAGATCGATGAAAACGTGGCCCTGGCGGTGATTGAAGAGATGGTGGGTGAGCTAGGCGGCGCGGAAATTCTGGATGAGTTGAATGACGCGAAGGAGGCCATTCGGGGCGTTCGCCGGGCGCTGCGAGTGGTGGATGCCAAAGGTGTCGCGTCTACGGCGGACAGTGAGCAGGACTCTGCCGAAGTGTTTCGTTTTCAGACCATCAGCGAGCAGGCGTTGGCCGATGTCGGTGCTGTCGGGCTTCCCCAGGATGGTGGCTCACCATTTCATGCGTCGCCGTTGCCTGTTGAGTCGGATCATGTTGCGCCGAGCCGGACGTCGACCGGACAGGCGAAAAGAGCGGTGGATACGGCGGCGGAATCGATGCCGGCAGAGCCCATCGAGCGTGATGTGGCTGAAAGTGTTGACCGAAGCGTGAGCTATGTTGAGGCCGCCCAGCCTCTCATGGAGAGGGCGTCTGCTGTACCAGCCACGCCAAACGAGCCTGATCCTACCCCCTATTTTGGCGCGCACAAGGCCCGTGCGGCCATGCCCAGAGTGGATAGTACTTATCAACCACCGGCTTCAGTGCCGGTGCCGGTTAGAAAGAAAGTGGTCAGTGAGAAGCCGTCCTTGCTGCAGAGGCTGAAAAAGCAACTGCCTAACATCGGTATTGTTGTCGTGTTGGTGGGGATGGTGGCTATGGTGCTTTTTCCCGACCCGGAGCGCCCCCTTGAGCTGGAATCTCCTGCTGTTACCGAGAGTGTGTCGACACCGGCGTTGACGCACGCTGAGCCTCGTACGCCGCCGAAAGAAGAGGAAGCAGCAGCTGCCTCTCCCTCGGTTCAGTCTCAAAAATAGCCCTTTCTTCTGGTGGTTGGGGTAGGAGCCTGTCGGACTTAGGAATAATCTACTGCGCTGATGGGAGAGTGGTTCAAATTTCCCCGATTTTTCGTTACATAGCCCCACTATGCGCCTCAAA
>JALTMR010000389.1 GCA_027001525.1 Gammaproteobacteria bacterium | reverse complement strand
GTGTTCCTAATCAAATCGGCACGCCAACCGATTAATGAAGTGGGTTTGATTATCTCTTGGAAGTGCCGCAGGACGGAGCCGTATCCCCCACTCATGACTATTACACAACTCTCCTCGTTGTTTCTGTTTCTATCGGGGGCCGCCAGCCTGATCTACCAGGTGACCTGGGTACGGTTGCTGTCGCTTAGCATCGGCTCCACCAGTGTGTCGGTGGGCCTGGTACTGGCCACATTTTTTCTGGGGCTGGCACTGGGCAGTTTTCTGGTCACGCGCATTGCTGCCCGGCACCTCAACGGTATTCGCCCCTATCTGGTGGTTGAGGCCTTGATCGCCCTGAGTGCATTGGTGCTGTTGCCTCTGCTGCTTCACCTTGATCAGTGGGTGGCATTCTGGCCGGTGCTGGGGCAGTTCTTTATTGTGAAAGCGGCGTTGGTGGTGGTGCTTTTGCTGTTGCCAACGCTCTGTATCGGCGCCACTTATCCGCTGATGGTGAGCCTGGTGGTGCGGGAGCGTTCCCAGGTGGGGGTGAAGCTGAGTTGGCTCTACGCGGTCAATACCCTGGGTGCTGTGGCGGGGGCGGCAGGCGGCGGGTTTTTATTCATTCCGGCCTGGGGGCTCGATGGCGCGATCTACTTTGCCGTGGCGCTGAATCTGGTCGTGGTGGCGCTCGGGCTGCGCTATCGTCAGCGCTTCAGCTTGCCGCCCATCAAACGTATTGAAGCGGGCGGGGCAGATGACGCATCGCTACACTCACGGGGCACTGTGCTGGTGATTCTGTTTGTCACCGGCCTGGTAGCGCTGGCCAGTGAGGTGGCCTGGACGAAATACCTGGCCATCTTCACCCACACAACCATCTACGGCTTTTCTGCCATTCTGACGGTGTTCCTCCTGGGGATCGCGGCGGGGGCCTGGTTTATCAAGCAGCGTATCGATGGCATTAAACAGCCTCAGGCCTGGGTTGTCTGGGCGCTGTGCTGGCTGGCATTAGCGCTGTTACTGGCTCGCGTTGGGCTGGAGTATCTGCCCACGTTTCATACCGCGTTGGTGGATGACGCTGACGGTGTCGTGACGGAGGCGCTGGTGAAGTACGGTCTGATTTTGCTGATACTTTTCCCCCCCACCTTTCTTTTTGGAGCACTGTTTACGCTCAATATTCGTCTTTTTTGTGGCCCGCTGGCGCAGCTGCATCGCAGTGCGGGTAGCGCCTATGCGGTGAATACCCTCGGCGGCATTGTCGGCTCTCTGTTGGCCGGGCTCTGGCTGATTCCTCGTTATGGCAGTGACGCCACGCTGTCAATGGCCATCGTGCTGGTGGCGCTGACGTCACTGCTGCTGTGGCGACAGCTACAGACTCGCCAGCACCGAGGGGGAGTTATTGTGGTCGTGGCGACAGTACTGGTGGGGAGTATCTACCTGCCTCACCTTAACTTTGGTCAAATGGTGCTGGCCTCGCGTTACTATTTTGATCCGTCGACGCGAGTTGAAACGCCGCCCGAGTTTCTCTTTCTTAAAGAGGGTCGATCGAGTGTGGTGAGTGTGACAAGTGCTGACGGGGTCCATTTTCGACTGCAAAACAATAGCCTGCCTGAAGCGTCAGTGAAGCCGCCTGATCCCTTTTCCTGGTTTTCAGAAACGATGTTGGGTCTCTTTCCCTATTTGTTTCAGCAACACCCGGCGGAGGTGTTTATCGTTGGCCTGGGGGCGGGGAATACGCTGTCAGCTGCCGCGTTAACCAACGCAAGCGCCATCACGGTGGTGGAGTTGGAGCCTGCGGTGGAGGAGGCCACACGAGTGATATTCGACTCAGGCGTGGCGGCATTAAAAGACCCCCGCGTGACACTGGTGTTTGATGATGCTCGCCACCGCCTGTTGATCGATAACAAACGCTATGACGCCATTATCTCCCAGCCTTCGCACCCCTGGTTGGCGGGCAGTGGCAATCTTTTTACCCAGGAGTACTTCGAGTTGGTCGCCTCGCGGCTAAAACCGGGAGGTGTCTCGGTGCAGTGGGTTAATCTGATGAACATGGATGCCACTACGCTCCGGTCCATCTACCAAGCCTATTTCGGCGTCTTCCCATACGGCATGACCTTTATGGTGCGTTATGAGAGTAGCCTGATTCTGGTGGCCTCCAATCAGCCGCTCTACTTTGATCATCAGTTAATGGCGCGCCGCATGAATGAACCGGCCATCCACGCCATTTTGGAGCGCTGGGAGGTGGTGACGCCATTTGAGTTGTATCGCTATTTCAGTTTGTCGCGGGCAGAGGCGCTGATGGCCGCGGGTGACAGCGTGGCAAACAGCGATACCCGTTTGATTCCGGAGATGCGTCTGGCATGGTTAACTCAGCGCCCGGTGGGGGATGAGGATGTGATCCGGTTGTTAGGGCGTTATTTTAAGTTCGATATTGAAACGTATATCAAGACACCTTCACCACGGTGGGAGGAGGCGCTTCAGCGCTATTTGCTCTACAAGCAGGACCGCTTTCGCTACCGGCTGTTCAGGCAGCGGCTGGAATCAGCGCGGTTGGCGGGTGAGGAGGTCAGCCAATAATGGCCGACATGCCCCCGGTTAGCCGCAGACGCCTGGTGGCCTTTTATGGCGTGATGCTCGCCGTGCCGCTGCTCTTTTTTGGGGTGCTGGAGCTGGGGTTGCGTTACGCCGACTACGGCGGGTCGCTGGATCTGTTTGTGGCCGCGCCGGCAGAGGCATTTGATGAGCCACGCTGGGTCACTAATCCGCAGGTGGCTCAGCGCTACTTCCCCCGGCCGGGCTATTTCCCCCGGCCTCGCTACGAAACTTTTCGCCAACAAAAACCAGCCAACGGCTACCGTATTTTTGTGCTGGGGGGGTCGACGGCGGCTTCGTGGCCTTACCCCGCCAATGTCAGCTTTTCCCGTATTTTGCAGCAGCGCCTGTCAGACACCTTTCCAGATCGGGCTATCGAAGTGGTGAACACGGCCATCTCCGCCGTGAACAGCTTTACGTTGGTGGATTTTATGGACGAAGTACTGGCCCATGAGCCCGATGCGATTCTGATTTACGCCGGTCATAACGAGTTTTATGGCGCTCTGGGGGCTGCCTCTTCGCAGTCAGTGGGGCAGTCACGCTGGTTGATCCAAGCCTATCTGGCGCTGCTGAGATTGAAAACAGTGCAGCTGATTCGTGACGGGGTGAACAGGGTCGGGCAGTGGCTCTCCCCGGGAGAGGACGAGCGGCGCTACCCCACACTCATGGGCCGCATGGTGGGGCAGCGCAGTATTCCCCTGGGTAGCGATCTCTATGAGACGGCCAAGGCCAACTACCGCGCCAATCTGCAACAGATTCTGGCACTCAGTCGGGA
>JALTMR010000388.1 GCA_027001525.1 Gammaproteobacteria bacterium | reverse complement strand
GACGGGGAGGGGCTCCTCCGCCTGGCCAGAGGCCGTGGTGAGAAGCAGTAAAGCGCAGACGAGCAGGCGGCGGATCAGCATGGGGCGACTCCCTGTCAGTGGGTGATGTAGCATTATCGACCGTCAGAGCCTATCATGAAGCCCCTTTTGGACCCCGCCGAATTTCTCATGCAGCAACGTAAAGTCACTCTCCTGATTCCCGGTTTTCTGGGGCCAGCCGATCTGAAAAAAATCACCGGGGCACTGGACGACCTGGCGCTTGCCGAGCTGGAGTTGTTTCTCTCGCGCGCGGCGTTTGTCCGCACCGCCCCCAGTGGCTTTGTCGATGGTCTGTGCGGGCTGTTCGGGCTGGTGGCGCAAGCGGGGGGTGATCTGCCCGTGGCAGCCCTGACGCGTATGGCGGATGTGGGGCAGAGCTCGTCACAATTCTGGCTGCGGGCGGATCCGGTCCACCTCAAAGCCGATCGGGACCGGGTAGTGATGTTCGGCAACCGGCAGCTGAATGTCACCGCTGCCGAAGCGGCGCAGCTGGTAGAGGAGTTTAACCGCCTGTTTGCGGACGATGGCGTGCAGCTGGAGGCCCCCACCCCGAATCGCTGGTACCTGAACGTCGCCCAGCCACCCAAAATCGCCACCACGGCCCTGGCGGATGTGATGGGTCAGAACATTCACCCGCTGCTCCCCCGCGGTGAAGAGGCTATGGCCTGGCATAAACTGCTTAACGAGGCGCAGATGCTGTTCCACACCAGTGCGGTAAATCAGCGGCGGGAGTTGAGTGGTCTGCCTGTGATCAACAGTATCTGGCTCTGGGGAGGTGGTGTGCTGGCCGAACCCGGCGAAGTGAAGTGGCAAGGGGTCTGGTCCAATGAAGATCTGGCCATCGCCCTGGCCCGTTTTGCCGGCGTGGCACACGGTTCAGCGGTGCCGACGGCAGAAGACCTGCTGGCACAGATCGAGACGGGGGAGCATCTCGTGGTGCTTGATGGGGCCACCGATGCGGTGCAGTTTCAGGACATCGGCACCTGGCGGCAATTTATTGCAGGCGTTTCCAGCGACTGGATCGCGCCGCTGCTGCAAGCCTTGAAGCGGGGTGAGCTGGCCCAGTTGAGTGTGATCAGCACCGAGGGCGAGCACTACTCCCTGACGCCGGCGCAGTTGCGCCGTTGGTGGAAGCGTCGTCGCTCCCTGTTAACTTTTATGAGTTAACTTCAGGGTGGTGTCTGCCGGGGGCACGATGCCCCGGTTTTTTCATCTGACTTTATTCATCCTTTATTCTGTCTTTTATTCTTTGATTTTTTATCCACTAGCCCGAATGGCTCTCAGCCCCCACAGCATAACAATGCCCATGAACAGAAAAATCCTTCGTCGTCCTCTTCCCTCTGCGCTGCCCCGGTTGGGTAGTGAGGTGCCTGCGGTGCTGACGCGCATCTATGCTCAGCGCGGGATTAGCGGTGCCCAGGAGCTGGAGCAGGGGCTGGCTTTTTTGCCGCCAATGGCGTCGATGCGGGGACTTGAGCGGGCGGTAGAGATTCTGGCGGGTGCCCTGGCGGCGGGGCAGCGCATCCTGATCATTGGGGATTTCGATGCCGACGGGGCGACGAGCAGCACCGTTGCCGTGCGGGCGTTGCGCATGATGGGGGCGACAGCGGTGGATTTTCTGGTGCCCAACCGCTTCGAGTACGGCTATGGCCTGACGCCGGAGATAGTCGAGGTGGCGAAACAGTTTCAGCCCGATGTGATTGTGACGGTGGATAACGGCATTGCCAGTATCGACGGGGTGGCTGCGGCCAAGGCCAACGGCTGGCAGGTGGTGGTGACGGATCACCACCTGCCGGGTGATGCGCTGCCCGCCGCGGATGCGATCGTTAACCCGAATCAGCCGGGGTGCACTTTTCCATCGAAAAATCTGGCCGGGGTGGGGGTGATCTTCTACGTCATGCTCGCCCTGCGGGCGACGCTGCGTGAGAGCGGTTATTTTCAGCGCAAGGCGCTGAAGGAGCCCAATCTCGGTCTGTTGCTCGATCTGGTGGCACTGGGCACGGTGGCTGATGTGGTGGCACTGGATCAGACCAACCGCATTCTGGTGGCCCAGGGACTGGCGCGCATTCGGCGGGGCCTGTGCTGCCCCGGTATCAGCGCGCTGCTGGAGGTGGGCGGGCGTCAGCGGGAGAAGGTGGCTGCCAGCGACATGGGGTTTATCGTCGGGCCGCGCCTCAACGCAGCGGGTCGCCTGGAAGATATGGCCATCGGCATCAACTGCCTGCTCAGCGAGAACATGACCGATGCCCTGGTGGCTGCACGGGAGCTGGATCGGCTCAATCGCGAGCGCCGCTCTATCGAGCGCGAGATGCAGGACCAGGCTATGGCCAATCTCGAAACACTGCAATTTGACGACGAAGCGGCTCTGCCAACCGGGTTGTGTATTTTTCAGGAGGATTGGCATCAGGGGGTCATCGGCATTCTGGCCTCGCGTATCAAAGACAAATTTCATCGCCCGGTTATTGCTTTTGCCGCCGCCGACGAGGAGAACATCAAGGGCTCTGCCCGTTCGGTGCCGGGCTTTCACATTCGCGACGGTCTCGATGCGGTGGCCACCCGACACCCTGGCCTGATCACCAACTTTGGCGGCCACGCCATGGCGGCGGGGCTGACCATCAAACGCGAGTGTCTGGGTGCATTTCAGCAGGCTTTTGATGCAGAAGTGCAGCGCCACCTGGGGCCGGAGGATCTGCGAGGCGTCGTCTGGAGTGATGGCGAGTTGAACGCGACGGAGCTGAGCCTGGAGGTGGCGGAGCAGTTGCGGCAGGGGGGCCCCTGGGGGCAGGCCTTTCCCGAGCCGGTGTTCGATGGCGACTTCAAGGTGGTCAACCGCCGCATCGTTGGCGAACGTCACCTGAAGCTTCTTCTTCAGACGCCGTGCGGCCAGCAGCGCATCGACGCCATTGCTTTCAATACCACCGATGAAGATTGGCCCGCCAATACCGAGCGGGTGCACGCGGCCTTTAAACTGGATGTCAACGAATACAAAGGCCGCCGTTCCCCCCAGTTGCTGGTGGACCATATCGAGCCACTCTGATTTGCCTGCTGTTTGGCAGTAACCGCTCTTATTGGGGTTGTGTTGCCTTGTCGCGTACCCACCTGGGCGAATTTCAATAATCTGTCGAGCCTGGGGCCTGTTCTCACTACCTCGTCAAAGGGTGTGAATCCTCCCTTCCGTTGGCCTAGTGGTCCATGCGGAAAATTATGTAACTGTTCGCTTCGTGAGAAGGTACAGCTCTGTGTTGGCAAAACTCGAAATGGAACCACCATTCCAGCGTTTTGCCGCCTTGATCTGCACCTTCTCACT
>JALTMR010000387.1 GCA_027001525.1 Gammaproteobacteria bacterium | reverse complement strand
AGGTAAAATCGCGCGCCCCGGCCGAACCGCCCAAACAAACCGACACAAGAATTTACGAAATAAAAAGCATGGAAAAAACCTACAACCCTCACGCCATTGAACAAGAGTGGTACGAAACCTGGGAGCAATCGGGCCATTTCGCCCCCCAGGGTGATAGCCAGCCCTACTGCATCATGATTCCGCCGCCCAACGTCACCGGCAGCCTGCACATGGGCCACGCATTTCAGGACACCATCATGGATGCCCTGGTGCGCTACCACCGCATGAAAGGGGATAAAACACTCTGGCAACCGGGCACAGACCATGCCGGCATCGCCACCCAGATGGTGGTGGAGCGTCAGCTCAATGCGGAAGGAAAAACCCGCCACGACCTGGGCCGTGAAGCCTTCACCGAACAGGTGTGGAGATGGAAGGAGGAGTCCGGCGGCACCATCACCCGCCAGTTGCGCCGCATGGGGGCCTCCCTCGACTGGAGCCGCGAGCGCTTCACCATGGACGACGGCCTCTCGGAAGCGGTGCGCGAGGTATTCGTCAAACTGTTTGAGGAAGACCTGATCTACCGCGGCCAGCGCCTGGTGAACTGGGACCCGGTGCTCCACACCGCTGTCTCCGACCTGGAGGTTGTGTCGCAGGAGGAAGATGGCCATCTGTGGCACTTCCGCTATCCACTGGCCGATGGCAGCGGTGAACTCATTGTCGCCACCACCCGCCCCGAAACCATGCTGGGTGACAGCGCCGTAGCGGTTCACCCCGAAGACGAACGCTACCAGCACCTCATCGGCAAAGAGATCGCCCTGCCACTCACCGGCCGGCGCATCCCCATCATCGCGGATGACTACGTCGACCGTGAATTCGGCACCGGCTGCGTCAAGATCACCCCGGCACACGATTTCAATGACTACGCCATGGGCCAGCGCCACGATCTGCCACTCATCAACATCTTTACAGCGGATGCCTGCATTAACGATGTGCCGCCGGAGCAGTATCGTGGGCTCGACCGTTACGATGCGCGCAAAAAGGTCGTCAGCGATCTCGAAGCCCTCGGCCTGGTGGACAAGATCCAGCCCCACAAACTCATGGTGCCACGCGGTGACCGTTCCCACGCCGTCATCGAGCCCTACCTCACCGACCAGTGGTTTGTCAAAGCCGGCCCACTGGCCGAGCCGGCAATCAAGGCGGTGGAAGAAGGGGAGATCAAATTCGTACCGGATAATTGGAAAAACACCTATTTCGAGTGGATGCGCAACATCGAGGATTGGTGCATCTCACGCCAGATCTGGTGGGGCCACCGCATTCCCGCCTGGTATGACGACGAAGGCAACTTCTTTGTCGCCCGCACTGAGGAAGAGGCCAAAGCTCAAGCGAGGGAAAAATATGGCCACGACGTTGAACTGACCCAGGATGACGATGTGCTGGACACCTGGTTCTCCTCCGCCCTGTGGCCTTTCTCCACCCTGGGCTGGCCAGAGAAGACGCCCGAGCTGGACACCTTCTACCCCACCAACGTGCTGGTCACCGGCTTTGACATCATCTTCTTCTGGGTGGCCCGCATGATCATGATGGGGCTCAAATTTACCGGCCAGGTGCCTTTCAGGGAGGTCTACATCCACGGCCTGGTGCGTGACAGCCACGGCCACAAAATGTCCAAGTCCAAGGGCAACGTGCTCGACCCCATCGACCTGATTGATGGCATAGCACTGGAGGAGCTCGTCACCAAACGCACCACCGGCATGATGCAGCCGGAGATGCGCGAGAAAACCGAGAAGCTGACCCGCAAGGAGTTTGCCGACGGCATCCCCGCCTTTGGCACCGACGCTCTGCGCTTTACCTTTGCCGCCCAGGCATCCACCGGCCGTGATATCAAATTCGATATGGGCCGCATCGAGGGCTACCGCAACTTCTGCAACAAGCTATGGAATGCTGCGCGCTATGTGCTGATGAACACCGAGAACCACGACTGCGGTCAGAGCGGCGGCATCATTGACCTCAGCCTGGCGGATCGGTGGATTCTGAGCCGTTTCCAGAAAACGGCCGACCAGGTGACCAAAGCGCTCGACAGCTACCGCCTCGACCACGCGGCACAGGCCATCTACGACTTTACCTGGAACGAGTACTGCGACTGGTATCTGGAGCTTTCCAAGGTCGTACTGAACAACGACGACAGCAGTGAAACGCAGCTGCGCGGCACCCGCCGCACCCTGGTTCACGTACTGGACAACATTCTGCGCCTGGCTCACCCCATCATGCCCTTTATCACGGAGGAGATCTGGCAACGGGTTCGCCCGCTGGCCGGGAAGGAGGGGGACACCATCATGTTGCAGCCCTACCCGAGAGCGCTGGAAGCACGCATTGACGAAAGCGCAGAGGAGGAGATGCAGTGGGTGATGAACTTCATTCTGGGTGTGCGTAACATTCGTGGGGAGATGAACATTGCACCGGGCAAACTGTTGCCGGTGTTGCTGCAAAACGGCACCGAGGCCGACAGCAGGCACCTCGAAGCCAACCGCGCCTACCTCAACACCCTGGCAAAACTGGAATCGGTAGAGTGGCTGGCAGAGGGGAGCACAGCCCCCGACAGCGCCACCGCGCTGGTGGGCGAAATGCGTGTACTGATTCCCATGGCGGGTTTGATCGACAAAGAGGCCGAGCTGGCTCGTCTCACCAAGGAGCTGGAAAAGCTGGAGAAGGAGCACGGCCGCCTGAGTGGCAAACTCTCCAACGCCAATTTCGTCGAAAGAGCCCCTGAGCCAGTGGTGGAAAAAGAGCGCCAGAAGCTCGCCGATGTGGAGACCTCTCTGGCGCAATACCGCGACCAGTTGACACGCATCAACGCCCTCTAGTCGGGGGGGCGTTCTCAATCACCCTTACTGGGGTCGTTGAGAACGCCCCCGAGTATGGCACCACAAAAAAAGGCAGCCCCTCACCGGAAGGGGCTGCCTTTTTTCTGGCAACAAAGACCGGGGCAACCACCTCAATAGGCGCTGCCTGCCACCATCGACAAGGGCGCTTCACCCACTGAGGCAACCTTGCCCGCGCCAACGCTACGCTCAATCTCCGGCGCTGCGTCAATCCACGCCAGCAGCTGCCGCCAGATTCCCCTGTCGGCTCTCGCTCTGTTGGGTTCAAACTCGGCCACGCCCATGCCGGTCTCGGCCCCGATAACGTAGCTCTGAGCATCGCGCACCTGGCCCAGCACGGGGATATCAAGGTCTGCCATAAAATGGCGTAGCGCCTCACGCATTCGGGTGTTTTTCTTGACTCGATTGGCCACCAACGCAATGCGAGCATCGAAACAGCTGCCGCGTTGGGCCCGCAGTAGCTCGCTCACAAAATCGGCCGTAGCCAAC
>JALTMR010000386.1 GCA_027001525.1 Gammaproteobacteria bacterium | reverse complement strand
TCAGTCCGTTGAGAATGCTCTTTAGAGTTTTGCTCCGGCTTTTACCAACGCCTGTTTCAGCTCTTTTGTTGCCTGTTTCATCAATTGCAGTGCTGATGAGTAGTTACCGTCAATCGCCTTTCCCCTAGCGCGATCGGCTTTAAGCCGGGTTTCGTCCGTGGTTTTAAGTAGCCGCATCCCTTCGTGATCGGCAAGCCCCTCTCTTTCCAGCGTGGGTTGGATCAGCGCTTCATAGCGCTGGAACAGGCGTAGTTCAGCGCTGTACTTTTGCAATGTGGTGCGGGTATCCCGCTTAACCACTTTCCTGGGAGGAGGTTTTTTCTTAACTGGTGTGGTTTTTTTAACTTTAACTGGGGCTTTCTTCTCAGCAACGATTTTCCTGGGTGTGGCTGGTTTTTGAAGAGGCGAGGGGGCGGGGGGCGGCGCCGATTTTTCGGGCCTCTTTGTTGTGACGGTGGCTGCTGAGGGTTTGCGGGTGTTTGGCAGTACAGTTGAAATGGTATTTTGAGCGTCAATCAATTCATCGAGTGCCTGGTGGTATCGTCCCTTGGCAGCGAACTGTTCAGCATTGGATAGGTTGCGGGCTATGGTATCGAGTGCGCTTCGCTGTTTAATTTTGGCGCTTTTATTCATGGCGTTGAGACGAAGGTAGAGATCGTTCACCGTTTTATGCAGTTTCAGGTAACGCTCTTTTTTGGTTTCTACGGTTGCCGTTGCAGCTTTTCGCCGTTTTGCGATTTTTTTCACGGCGTCGGTGAAGGTTGAGAACCCCTGCCGGATCAACTTGTCAGCCTCTTTGGGGTCACCCGAATCCAGTGAACTCTTGGCCTGTGAGAAAAGAGCCTTTGCCTTGTTCAGCGCCGCTCCCTGGTTGGCTGCCAGCAGTTGATCAGCACTTTTGGAGTGGAGCAGTTTTTCAAAGTAATCTAATTTGGTGATGACCTGTTTGGTCAGCGCGGAGTCTGGTTCGGCATGAACGAAGGGAGGGAGGAAAAAGAACAGTAACAAAAAGGCAATAGCACCACCGCTAAGCGTGAGTCTGTGTGTCAATTGCGCCATTCAGTCGAGTCCACATTTAGAGAATGAACCGGTTTTTATTATTGTGATGCCATTCCGTTACCAAAAAGTATGATCAGATCAATTATAGAAAACAGCGTGTCGATTACTATGAGGGTGACGGCCTACCCCGTCACCCCCTTGAGTCGGATCGGATCCGCTACATATTCACGCCCACCAGACGCAGCGAGTTTTTTATCTCCATGGTTGCGTCCATCATCATGCGGATGGCGACGGGGTAGTCACCTTCGATGGCCTTGCTTCTGGCCTGCTCTGCCATCCAGTTAGCTTTATCGCCCGCTTTGAGCAACATCTTAGTGATCATCTCTGACGGTTTTTTCACATCAATGGCGACAGGAATCAGCTCCTCGTAGCCCTGGAAACGACGCAGCTCATAGAAGTACTCTTTCTCGGGTGTGCTGATATCCAGCTCGATGACGACGGTGCGGTTATTCATCATCCCTTTAATTGAGGCGGTCACGGTGCGGTAGACCTCATTCAGCTTTGCCACCGCTTTCTCATATTCCTTGCGCTTTGCATCTTCTGCCGCGTTATCGATGATGCGGTTGACGATGTTCAGGTCGTATCCCTTGCCGATGTTCTCATCGCCCTCCTGTGCGCCAAGCGTGTCGCGGGCATCCTCTTCGGCGTAAATCAGCTTTTCAATCGATTGGCGCAGGCTCTGGTAACGTTTCTCCAGCCGGGCTATCTCCTGGCTGTCATCGGGCAGATCGCGAATGGCGACCATAATGGTCCTGAAACCGCGTTTGGCCAGTTCATCGGCTTTTTGAGGCTGGTTGTTGGCCAACGCCTCCTTGGCCTGATCAAACAGCGAGATCACTTCGCGATAGGTTGCGCCGTTGTGATGCTGCATCAAGCGCTGGCCGCTGTGCGAATCGAGCATGTTGCTGAGGTAGCCAAGCCGCAGCTCCACCGAGGTGGAGTGGGAGACATCCCGGGGAAGCGCCTGTGCAGGTCCGCAGGCCAGCGTTGAAAGAAGCAGTGTCGAAGCCAGGGCGATGGTCGCCCGCTGTTTTTGTTGTCGTCTCATCTGTTCCACCTTCAGTTCGACTTCTGGCGAACTGTTACTGATTGGGTTGAATGAACAGGTCCGTCTCTCTTTTTTCTTCCATTAGTTTGTTGAAATCTTCCATCGACAGTTTGGGCTTGGAGAACTTGAACATATCGATACTGAAGGCTTGCTTCACGATTTCACGGGTGCCGTCTTCATAAGACACACTTATATTGTAACTCCCCACGCCAAGATTGTTGGGGAGGGAGAGCGTGTATTCACCGCCCCGGCCTTTAGCGACGTTGAGTGCCGGCAGTGGGTTGAGGGCAATCACCGTCTTCTCCCCGCTGACATAAAGCGTCTCCCGGTGGCTGCTCAAGCGGCGGGCTTCCCCGATCAGCGGGTAGTGTGCGCTGAGCCTCAGGGTGCCGTTGTTATCACTGCGCAGAGCAACCACTTCATGGTCAGTGTTGGCATAGAGCTGGCCGTTGGCCGCGGTGATGTCTTGCACCGTGCCGTCCAGCGCTATGCGGCTGCTCTCCTCGAAACGGTTCTGATCCACAGAGAAGCTGATCAGGGTATTGTCCACGGCGACAATGAGCTGCCCTTGCCAGAGATAGAGCTGCCGGGGATGGCCAAGGCCATCCAGCACAACAGACAGTCTAAACAGCGAGCCGTCGAGGACATATACGTGGATGCCTGTACGGGTGGCGAGGTAGAGATGCTGCGGGTCCAGCGCCATATCGCTGGCGGGCTGGTGAATCTGCTGGATCAGGGCCGGGCTGGTGGCGTTGGTCAGATCAAAAATCTGCACCCCCTTGTCGTCTTCCAGTACGAAGAGCCGCTGGCCCTGCTGTTGAATTGCCAGCGCGTCTCCCGCCGTGGGGAGGTTGCCGAGCCAGTGCAGGTTGAACGGGTTGCTGATGTCGAGGAGGGCGATGCCCCCGTCGTCGGCGGCGACATAGGCGTGGCTATCGCGCAGGGTGATATCGCGGGCCTGGCCGGGAAACTCGACGCCGGTGGTCCAGGTGGGGTGGAGTGGATTGTTGATGTCGAACACCTGCACGCCGTTGCTGCCCTGAGCGACGAAGATGTAGTTTTCCTGTGCGGCAATGGCATTGACCCGACCTCGTTCGTGATAGCCGCCGACGTGGCGCGGCTTGCGAGCGTGACTGATGTCGAGCACACTGATTCCTCCCCACCAATCCATGACGAAGAGCTGCTCGCCCTCCGCCTTCAATCCCCAGGCGGCACCCCGGGTGTCGTATTGCCCCAGAACCTGGGGATGGCTCAAGTCGCTGATG
>JALTMR010000385.1 GCA_027001525.1 Gammaproteobacteria bacterium | reverse complement strand
CTCAGGATCTGGGTGTGAGTGGTGCTGCCATCGTCAGTGCGTTGAAGAAATTCCAGGGCATCGGCCGTCGATTTCAGATCAATGGTGAGATCGAGACGGCCAAAGGCCCGGTCATGCTGGTGGACGATTATGCGCACCACCCGCGTGAAATTGCTGCCGCTGTGCAGGCGGTGCGGGCCGGTTGGCCGGAGCGTCGTTTAGTGCTCGCTTTTCAGCCGCATCGATACAGTCGCACACGAGATCTGTTTGAGGACTTTGCGGTTGTGCTTTGCGATGTTGATGTCCTGCTCTTGCTGGAAGTGTTTTCCGCCGGGGAGGCACCTGTGGCCGGGGCGGATTCACGTAGCCTGGCGCGCGCAGTGCGAACACGCGGGCAGGTGGACCCGGTGTTTGTCGAATCGGTGGATGAGTTGGTCTCAACGCTTAAATGCGTCGTCCAGTCGGGGGATATTGTTTTAACGCTGGGTGCGGGAAGCATCGGTGTGGTGGCTGCGGATTTGGTTCGCGCCCTGGCGGAGGACGAAAAATGAGTGCGGTGCAAAGCAAAGCGCTGCGGGGCGTCTTGAAGCAGCAGGAGCCAATGGACAAACACACCAGTTGGCGTGTGGGAGGACCGGCCGATCGTTACTACGAACCCGCTGATGTTGAAGACCTGCAAAACTTTCTTGCGCAATTGCCGGCTGACGAACCACTGATGTGGTTAGGTCTGGGGAGTAATTTGCTGGTGCGTGATGGTGGTATTCGCGGCACGGTGATCGCCACATCAGGGCTGCTCAACGAGCTGTCCCTGGTGGGTGAAAATCGGGTGCGTGCCGAGGCCGGTGTTGCCTGCGCCAAGGTGGCCCGTTTTTGTGTCCGTCAAGGATTGGTCGGTGCCGAGTTTTTGGCGGGAATTCCGGGCACAATCGGCGGTGCTTTGACGATGAATGCAGGGGCTTTCGGTGGTGAGACCTGGGCTCATGTGGTTGCTGTTGAAACCTTGTCAAAAGATGGCAAATTAAGGCGCAGAAAACCGCAGGCATTTGACGTCACTTATCGTCATGTTAATGGGCCGGAAAATGAATTTTTTGTCGCAGCGCATTTGCACCTGCAAACGGGCGATGCAGAGGCCGCTTCGGCACGGATAAAAGCGTTGCTGGAACAACGTGCAGCGACCCAGCCGGTTGGAAAGCCCAGCTGTGGTTCTGTATTTCGGAATCCCGAAGGTGATTACGCGGCGCGTCTGATTGAGGCCTGCGGGCTAAAAGGGCTTTGTATCGGTGGTGCTTGCGTGTCAGAAAAGCACGCCAATTTTATTCTCAATTCCGGTCACGCCACGGCGGCGGATATCGAAGCGCTGATGCAAACTGTTGCCGAGCGTGTTGAAGATAAATTTGCGCTGCGTTTGGTGACGGAAGTGCATATCGTAGGGGAGGCGAAGTAGGGCGATGACGAAGCTGCCACCACTGCGTATTTCTGATCCGAAAGCATTCGGAAGCGTGGCTGTATTGATGGGCGGTACGGCAGCGGAGCGTGATATCTCGCTTCAAAGCGGTGCTGCAGTGGTGGCGGCGTTGAAATCTCGTGGTGTTGACGCCCACGGTATTGATGCCGCCGATGGCCTTTTATCTCGTTTGCAGGACGGTGGTTTTGATCGTGTTTTTGTCTCGCTGCACGGCCGGGGCGGGGAGGATGGCACGGTGCAGGGTGCATTGGAAATATTGGCTTTGCCCTATACCGGCAGTGGCGTGTTGGGCTCCGCCCTGGCGATGGACAAATTACGTTGTAAACAATTGTGGCAGGGGGTGGGGTTGCCTACCCCTTCCTATCAGGTTGTGAATAATAGCAGCGACTTTGCTGCCGTTGAACGGGCACTGGGTTTGCCATTGATCGTTAAGCCCGCGCGAGAAGGTTCGAGTATCGGCATGAGCAAAGTGTGTGACCCGGCTCAGTTGGCTCATGCCGTGCGTCTTGCCTGCGAGGCTGATGATGTGGTTATTGCCGAACGTTGGATAACGGGCAGCGAGTATACGGTTGCTGTTTTGCAGGGGTGCGCACTCCCTCCCATCCGTTTAGAAACGCCCCATGAGTTTTATGATTTTGACGCCAAGTATCGCTCTGACCAGACGCTTTATCACTGCCCTTGTGGTCTGAGCAAGAAAACGGAACAAGAATTGCAGCAGTTGGCTATGGAGGCATTTTTTGCCACCGGATCAACTGGTTGGGGCCGCGTTGATTTTATGTTCGATGAAAAAAATGATCCCTGGTTGCTGGAGGTGAATACGGTTCCGGGAATGACGGATCACAGCCTGGTTCCCATGGCGGCACGCAGCGCCGGTTTGACCTTTGACGAGTTGGTGTGGCGTATTTTGGAGACCAGTCTGTGAGTTGGTTAGGGCAGAGACAGAAGAAGAAAAATCGGCGTGTTACCGATGAGGTGGCGTTTGACTGGCGGCTGTTACGAGGCGCTCTTGGTTCGTTGCTTGGTCTCGTCGTGACGGGGGGAATTGCTTTTGGACTTTGGTCCTACGCAATGAATCCAAACACGTTGCCATTGCAAAAGGTTCAGCTCGATGCGCCGTTTGATCACCTCTCTGCCGAGGTGTTGCAGGGGGTCATTCAGGAGAGCGCCGCCGGTGGTTTTTTCAGTGTGGATGTGGATGCGGTAACCCATGCGTTAACTCAGTTGCCCTGGGTCGCCTCGGTCACAGTGCGGCGAGTCTGGCCGGATACCTTGCATGTGGTGGTGGTCGAGCAAAAACCGTTGGCACTTTGGGCCGGTGGCGGTGTGATCAGTCAAGAGGGCAAGCTGTTTTTTCCGGATGATGTGACCGCCTTGAAGGGGCTGCCGCAATTGAGCGGACCGGATTTCAGTGTGGCACTGGTGGCGCAGCGTTATCGCCAATTGTCTCAGCAGCTGGGCCGCGAGGGGATTGAGTTATTAGGGATGACGTTAACGCCGCGGCGTGCCTGGGAGTTAGTGCTGGCGAATGGCGTGAATGTGATGTTGGGAAGTGAGGAGACGGCGCTTCGCTTGCAACGTTTTGTGCGGTTCTATCCGGGCCTGGCGCCGTTGGCAGAGAATATTGAGCGGGTGGATATGCGTTATCCCAACGGGTTTGTTGTGGCGTGGCGTGACCCCGGTGCGGTGTGGGGTTGATGGGGATGGATGAGTGCTGCGGAGATAATAGTTGATGTCAAAGAAATCAGATAAAAATTTGATTGTCGGTTTGGATATTGGCACCTCCAAAGTGGTCGCGATAGTGGCGGAGTATGGCGCTGACGGCGAGATGGAAATTATCGGTATTGGCTCTCACGTTTCGCGAGGATTGAAGAAGGGGGTGGTGGTTAATATCGAGTCCACGGTGCAGTCGATTCAGCGCGCCGTGGAAGAGGCCGAGCT
>JALTMR010000384.1 GCA_027001525.1 Gammaproteobacteria bacterium | reverse complement strand
TACGAAAAATACACGCTTAAACGTTCACTTCACCCTCGAAGGGGCTCATGGAGCACGGCTGTTTCGGATTCCTGCCGTGGTGACACACGCGGCAAGAGATGGTTTGGGCCTGATGTTCATGCATGACTATGCGGAGACCCCCAGAACGATTAAATCGCTACTGTGCAACATACCAATTGACACACCGAAGCACACACAGCGGTACGCGTCTCCAGCAGCAGAGGGGCGCAATTGACGAAGGTGTGACCAGAAAACAGAAATATCCTGCAAAACACCGCCCGTGGAAACGCTGATACCGATTAAAGACGCCCCTACCCAGGCCCTGCGGACGCAACCAATGGTCTACACTTAGGTTCGGTAACGAGGCGCGGCATTGGCACCAGGCCGTAGCGCATGACAGGGGGATCTACCTTGACCAGCAAGACCCTAGAACAACAGCCCACCGCCGTCTGCAACGTCAACGACATCTCTCTGTCCCGCTCCGATGCACTGCATCTGGCACTTGATGCCATGGATGAAGCGGTCACCGTTCTCGATGCCCAGGGGCTGATCGTCTACCTCAATCAGGCCGCCATCACACTCATCGATAGATCACCCTTCGATGTCTGCGGCACACACTGGAGCGAGGTGATTGTTCTGCTCGATGAGACAACGTGCAAACCACTGCGCCACAACCCGCTGCACCAGGCGCTGTCCGAAAACCGGTTCGCACTGTCATCCCCCAGTGCCCATGCCACTGCGATTCTGGCTCAGGCCAACGGCCAGCACATCAGCGTCGAATACCGCATCTCGGCCATGCACGGTGAAAACAACATGCTCTGCGGGGCCGTTCTCACACTGCACGATATTTCGCACACCCAGCAGCTCGTCTCCACCCTGCTCTATCAGGCCACCCACGACGCCCTCACACGACTGGTGAACCGGCGCGAGTTTGAGCAGCGGCTGAGTCGCGTGCTGGACAATACCTCCCGCCATAAAACCCACGCCATGCTGATGATGGACCTGGACGGATTCAAAATCGTCAACGACAACTTTGGCCATGCAGCGGGGGATGAAGTACTGCGCCAGGTCGCCAAAGTGCTGGCATCCGCCGTACGTGAACGCGACACCCTGGCGCGCCTGGGCGGGGATGAATTTGCCCTGCTGCTGGAACACTGCTCCAGCGCCCAGGCGCTAAAAACTGCCACACACATCAAGCACGCCATCAGCCAGCACAACTTTCGCTGGCACGACCAGGTCTTCCATCTCGACATCAGCATCGGCGTCACCCCTCTGGCCCGAGATAAACTCAAACTAACCGACATCATGGATGCCGCCGACTGCGCCTGCTATGTATCAAAAAAATCGGCCAGGGGGCCTGTGCTGTCAGAGTAAAAATCCCCTGTGATGGCGGCAGACAAACATCTTATAATCCGCCCACCCATCAACGAGGCGCCCCCATGACAACGCTCCACCCTCAACTGGCTCAGGACTGCATCACCCTGGGCCACTTCCCCCTGTGCAGGCTTCTGTTAATGAAAGATGCCAACTACCCTTGGTTCATTCTGGTACCCGAGCGCGACAACGTGACCGAGATCTACCAACTCAACGAACAGGATCAACAGCAACTGGGGCGCGAATCAAGCCAGTTAGCCGAAACACTCATGCAGGTTTTTGAGGGCGACAAGATGAACATCGGCGCGCTGGGCAATGTGGTGCCGCAACTGCACATTCACCACATCGTGCGTTACAGGACAGACCCGGCCTGGCCCGCGCCGGTGTGGGGCAAGCTACCCGCCAGGCCATTTGAAGAGAACGAATTAAGCGAACTTCTGCACCACCTGAGCACGGTAGAATTTACCCACTTCCGGTGGGCGACCAAGAGCCAGACCTCCACCACCAACGGTGATTGAGAATGCCCCTTAATCAAACCAGTTAAGAAAATGTTTGCTTGAGCGGTGCTCGCTGATCAGCGCCGCCACCTGATCAAACCCCGCCGCCTGCGCCAGCGTGTGGGCCTGCTCCCGCTTTTTATTTCTGAGCGAAGCATCTGCACCGGCGCTCAACAGGTGCGCCACAACCTGCTGGTGACCGGCAGCCGCAGCGAGCATCAAGGCCGTATTGCCGGCGCTGTTTTTCTCATCCAGCCGGGCACCGGCCGCCAACAGGCGCTTCACCACATCAGTGTGACCGGCACCGGCGGCCAGCATCATCGGCGTATTACCCAGCTGCGTTGCCGCCCGTGCACTACGGCCGTGGCGCAGCAGTACCGACACCATCTGCCCTTGCCCCAACTGCGCCGCCCTGGCCAGCGGCGTCAGCCCCCGGGCATCCCTGACATCAGCTCGGGCCCCCTGCTCAAGCAGCCGCGCCAGCACCTCGGGCTGGTTGTGATCCACCGCCCACCACATCGCGTTTTGGCCACTTTTATTGCGGGCCTCAATGTCGGCACCGCCGTCAAGCAGCTGACCAACTGCCTGCCTGTCACCCACCGACGCCGCCAACATCAACAAGGTGCTGCCATCGGGCAACGGCGTGTCGATATCGGATGCAGCCATCAACGGTGCCAGCATGGCGTGACGCCGGTGGCGAATGGCCAGTGACAAGGCACTCTCACCCGCCTCGCTGCGTACAGAGGCATCGGCACCGTGTTGCAATAATAGCGTCACGACCTTTTCGTGGCCCCGTTCCACCGCCCACATCAACGCCGTCTTTCCCGTCCGTTGCTGCGCGTTGACGGCCGCGCCATGGGCCAGCAACCTGGCCACAATCCGCGCATGGCCCTGATAGGCCGCGCGGCTCAGCGCCGTGTGGCCATCCTCATCCACTGCCGAGACAGACGCGCCACGGTCAAGCAACTCCACCAGCCAATCCAGCTGCCCCCGCCATGCGGCGATCATCAGCGGTGGCCACTGTTGGAACGCCCCCTTTTCCACCCCCTCTGGCAACGCAGCCGGGTTGGCCAGCAACTGCTTTACATCGGCTTTCAATACCCGTTTGTTCGTGCTGAGCCGTGCTCCGCGCGCAGCCAACTGCGCCACCACGGCGGCATGGCCACGCATTTGGGCGCGATCAATAGCGGAGAGTCCCTTGCTGTTTTTGGCCGCGATATCTGCCCCCCGATCCAGCAACAAGGTCACCAGTTTTTCGTCCCCCTTGGCCGCGGCGATAATCAACGGCGTATTATCCAGGCCATCGCGCACCGCCACGTCGGCCGACCATTGCAGCAACAACTTCACCACCCGCCAGTGGCCTGCCCTGGTGGCCAGCAGCAGGGCATCGTCTCCAAACTTGTCTTTTCGATCACTTCGGGCACCCGCCTCCAGCAGCGCTTCAACCACCGCCACATGCCCCCCCTCGGCCGCTTCAATCAGGGCACTGCGATTCAGCTCATCCACGGCGTTGACATCAACACGCTGAG
>JALTMR010000383.1 GCA_027001525.1 Gammaproteobacteria bacterium | reverse complement strand
AGAGGTCGACGCAGGTGAGGATCAGCCCCTCGTGTGGCAGGCCTCCAGCAGCCGGAATGACCTCGAAACATTCAGCAATATCACCCAGGCCCGCGGCCTCAACGAGTTTGACGAGATAGTCGGCGCCCGACTCATCGATGGCTTTGAGCGCCCCTTCTGGTTCGACTACACCTCCGGCACCCTGAAAACCCTCTCCACACTGGGCGGCGCGCGGGGCTGGGCCAACGACATCAACAACGCCGGCCAGGTGATTGGCACCGCGCACGACGAAAATGGCAACCCCATCGGCTTCATTTATGACGAGAGCCGCACCGACGACGAGGTCTCTGACGTCTACAAAAGCATCGGCACCCTCGATGGCTTTACCGGCAGCGAAGCGGTAACCACCAACGACAATGAAGATATCGTCGGCTGGGTCTTTACCGGCGAGTCGCAAAGCCCCGGCAAGCGGGCCATACTCTCGCCCATCGGCAACAGCCTGGTCAATCTCGGCACACTCAACCACGACGTGGACAGTGTCGCCAACGGCATCAACAACAACGGCCAGATTGTTGGGCGCTCCACCTGGGCGGACGGAACTCAGCGCGCCTTTATCTACGACCTGTCTGAAACCGACCTGCTGGTGGTCAAGGCAGACCCCAAAAAACCAAACCGGGTCTATATGGCCAGCACCAAGGGCGCCGGAATCTTTCGCAGTGAAAATCGCGGTGATACCTGGACCGAGATCAACCGTGGCCTGACCAACCTCAATATTCAGGACGTTGTGATCCACCCCAGGGACAACAATATCCTCTACGCTGCGGCCCAGAACGCCATTTTCAAAAGTGAGAATGCCGGACAGGAGTGGCGCTCCATCGGCCCGGAGATGGAGGGTCGCACCGTCTACGCCATTCACATTAATACCGGCGACGACAACCTGGTTCTGGCGGGCACCAATGGCGGCATGTACTACAGCAGAGATGGCGGCGAGAGCTGGACGCTGTTTCGCCGCGCCGATTCGGAGGGCAATGAAGACATCATCGGCGTGTTCGACTTTATCGAAACACCCAATCAGCCCAATCGGATGTTTGCCGCCACAGACAGCGGCGTCTACCGCATCGACATCGATGGCGGCAGCATCGACTGGAGTTCACAAAACGGCGAGGGCGACCGCAAGTTGACCAAGACCTACATCACCGCCCTGGCCATCCCCCCGCAGTCGCAGGACCGCCTGTTTGCCGCCACCAGTGGGGGGGGCGTGTGGAGCGCCAGCCTGCGCGAGGGGTTTTTGCGCTGGGAGCAGCGAGCCAACGGCATGAACCCGCTGGTCAGCAGTATCGAGTTTCTGCAGGATGAGAACCTCTATGCCGGCACCACTGGCGGGCTGTTTTTCAGCACCGACTACGGCCTCAGCTGGAGTGCCGTTTCCGCCTTCGGCAGTAACCGCAAGGTTTATACCCTGAGCATTTACGAACAGGGGGCTGATACCACGACCCTCTACGCCACCACCAATGATGGCGCGGTGCTGCGCTCCGACAATAACAACGGCCTGGCGCTTGGCTCGGAATGGACCGCCGTGACCCGCGGCGTTGACCCCCCGGACGTATACGTCCTGACCTCCGCCCCGGATGACCCGAACACCATCGAAACCGATCCGCAGATCTATCTTGGCGCCTCCAGTGGTGCCTACCGCTGGGATCAGGAGAACCTCGCCTGGGCCGCCGCCGCCAATTCGGTGAAAAATACCAAAGTCACCGCCCTCGCCGCAGACACCAGCACCACACCCACCACGCTGTGGGCCGGCTCCCCGGACAACGGCATCTTCAAGTCAACCGATGGCGGCAACAACTGGTTTACCGTGAACAAGGGGCTGACCCACTGGAGCATCCGGGCACTGGCCGTCGATAACGACGAGAGACAACCCATTGTCTACGCGGCCACCATGGGCGGCGTCTACCGTAGCGACGATGGCGGTGACAACTGGGCCCCCAGCCAGAGCGGCATGGGCGGCATCTCCGTCTACAGTCTGCTGCTCGACACCAGCGTCTTTCCCCGCGCCCTCTACGCCGGCACAACTGATGGCGTTTTCCGCTCCGTGGACAGCGGCCGCAACTGGGTCAAGCTCAACGCGGGAATGGAGGGCGTGGATATCGTTGACCTGAAAAAAGATTTTCACAGCAACATCCTCTACGCCGCCAGCACGGCCGGCAATCTCTACAAAAGCACTGACTACGCTGCCAGCTGGACAGCAATTAACCCGGATAACAGCCCCGGACTGGGCGACGGCACCATCTACAGCATCGCCATCGATGATTTTGCAGTTGATCCCAACGCGCCCACCCCGGCCCCCATCTACGTCGGCACCACCAGGGGCATCTACAAAGGGACAGACAATGCGGGCACCCTGGAGTGGAGTGCGGCAAACACCGATATCGATACCTTCACCATCTACTCGATGACCATCGCCGCTGCGGACCTGATCTACGCCGGCACCAAAGGCAATGCCATCTACCAATCCGAAGATGGCGGAGCCAGCTGGACAAAGCTGGACCCCGGCCTGTCAGATGCGGTCACCAATATTCAGGATCTGACCGCCGTCGCCAACAACCCGCAGTGGCAACTGCGCGACGCCACGGCAGTGAACAGCGCGGGCCAGATCGTCGGCTATGGCACCTATACGCCCGACCTGAACAGCCCCGATATCACGGAGGAACGGGGCTTTCTGCTGACCCCCACCATCGGCCTGTCGAGTGTGGACCTGAGCCTGACGCAGGTCACCTACCCGGATGTGGTCAAAGAGTTCACCCCGGTGACCTACCAGATCACCATCACCAACCACGGCCCCGACGCCGCCACCGGCATCAGAATCACTGACTGGATCTCCCCTCGTTCGATTTTCCGCTACGCCTCCTCCAGTTACGGCGAGTGCCGCCAGCGAGGCCGGACTGTTCGCTGCGAAATCGGTCTGCTGGAGGCGGGCCAGTCCGCCCTGGTGAATGTCTCCGTAGAGCCACAGGACAAAGACATCAAACTGCTCAATATCGCGCGGGTGACCGCCAATGAGCGGGATATCGATTTCAGCAATAACACCACCAGCCGGGAGAGCGGCATCACGCGGGTGGATCGTTGCTTTATCGCCACCGCAGCTTACGGCTCTTTTCTCGACCCGCATGTCTCGGAGCTGCGCCGCTTCAGGGACCACTACCTGCTGACCAACGCCCCCGGGCGCTATCTGGTGGAGCGTTACTACCGCTATTCACCCGCCCTGGCGCAGCTGATCAACGAGCACGCGGCGCTTCGGCTTCTCACCCAGGCGGTGCTCACTCCCGTGGTGTACGTGATTCGTTACCCGCTGATTCTGGCAGGGGGGGGAGTGTCTAAAATCACCAGCCTGTATGAACGGGTGCCGAAGCTATGGCAACGG
>JALTMR010000382.1 GCA_027001525.1 Gammaproteobacteria bacterium | reverse complement strand
ACACTGCAAGAGCAGCTCAAGCCCCTGGTGGAAGATGAAAAAGCGCTGCCTGTGATTCCGAAGCTGGATGACAAGGCGCTGGAGAAAATCACCAAAGCGGCTGAAAAAGAAGACAAATAGAGACTCGGCAGGCATCACGGCCAAACGTGCCGTGAGCCGTTGAGGGTGTGGTATCCAGGGACACAGGGCTTCGGCGCTATGTCCCTTTTTTGTATTCGGCCGGTAAGTTCCCTCCGTGGAGTGGTCTGGTCCTGGCGTCTGCCCATGGCCGCCCGGCGCAGTGACTGCTGAGCCATTGATCCCGGGCGGCAGGTTTTGTCATTGACTTTTATTTTACGAATGCGAATAATTCGCAACGAGATTATCTTTCAGTAACCGGGGAAACCAGAAACATGAGCAATAAATGGGTGATTAAAGGCCTCGTTGCCGCCTGCGCACTGTCGGCCCAGGGCGTGTTGCACGCCGCAACCCCTGTGAGTGATGGCGTCAGCGTTATTGGCGACATGCGCACTGGTTTTTACGCGCTGGACCGTAACGACCGCGATGCCAGCGCCGTCAACAAAAACGAGTGGCGTTTGCGTTTGCGGGTTGGGCTGGAGTCGAAGGTGACCGAATCACTCAAAGCACGTCTGCGTCTTGCGGGGCGTTACACCACTCATGAAAGCAGTGCCGACCCGGAGTTTGAACTCTACTCCGGCATCACCCCCGGTAAAGATGGTCTGGCCATGGGGCAGACCACAGTAGACGAAGCCTGGCTCAACTACACACGGGGCGGTTTGAGTGTGCGGCTGGGGCGTATGCAGACGAAGTTTGAGCTAACCGGTGTGGCGAAAAAATCGCTGGATCGTAACAACAGCCCCAACACCGACATCGCCTGGACGGATGGCCTCTACCTCAAACACAAGGGAAGCAACGGCTGGACAGCCCACGCCATCGCTCAGCTCAACCCCGCCGGTGGATCGGGCGCACTGCGTCGCAAGCCGCTGGATTTCAGTGACGATGACAGCCGCATCAGCTACTTCTTCGCCTACGACAAGAGTGAAAAAAAGGCCACGATTGTCCAGCAGGGCATCGATCTCACCTACCTGCCTGCCGCCCTGCCAACGGATAACGGGGGTCGTGACGACTACCTGGCCCTGGTGGGCCGCATGGCCGCGCAGTGGCCGATGGGGAGCGAGGGGATGAAGTTCCTGCTTGGCGGCGAGCTGGGTTACGCGCCCAATACGCCCAGCAACAGCGCACTTCAGCTTGATGCCGCTGGCGATAGCGGCGGCAGTGCCGGCCAGGTGACCTTCAACTTTATCGATATCGTACCGCGCCACAGCCTGGGCATCGTTCTGGCCAGGGCCGATGCGGGCTGGCTGCTGTCACCCGACTTCACCAGCAACCAGTACCTGTACGAGACGCGCTACCGCTGGAACCTGGCCAAAGGGCAGCGCATTGAAGTGCGCCTGCGCTACCGCACCGACATTGAGCAGAGCAGCAGTTCAGCCAACCCCCAGAAACGTGAGGACAAAGACCTTTACGCCCGCTATACCCTCAAGTTCTGATCTTTCCCCACGTGCTTATTCCGGGGCGGGCAACACGGCCCGCCCCGCTGTCTGATTTGTCTCTCTCTCCCGTCTTATTCCGCCGCCACAAATTATTCACATAAGCTGTGGATAACTCTGTGGAGTAACTGCGAAAAAGTGAATCCGGGCGTTGTCCTTATGGCTTTTTTATTACATTGGTTAAATATTGCCCATATTTGGTACTCAATATATAAATCAATGGGTTATATGTTTCTTTGGCGGAGGGCTTGATTTTTGACGCCCATATCGGGTAGGCGGTGAGGCGGGTAAGGGGAGCTGTGAATAAGGGTTAAAAAGTGTTGCGTATTCTTTAAAAAACGGGGCTAACTTTTTGTTTAAACCCTGTTTTTTGTGATGAAACCGGGTGAAGCTGTTTTATGGGTCTGCGTTGGCAGGGGACAACTGCGGGATAGATGATCGCGATTTACTAAAAGTAAATAGATTTAATAAAAACAAATAACTTTATTAAATGATCCGGCTTATCTATATTGACCCCATGCCCAGCCGAGCTGACCCCCCTCGTTTGTCTGGGCCGGCAAGAAGGGTTGCTTCCCAACGTAGGCCGTCAGGCTTTTTGAGCAACCCGCTTAAAGAAAGGGCTCACTGCTGAGCTGAAAGGCTAGTGCAGTGGCAACCGCTCTTTAACGAACCCCGGTCGGTTAACCGCAATATTCCCCCCCTCGTGGGGAGCCCCTCCAGATCTATCGCTCCTTGCGCAACGGTTCGAACAGATACTCCAGGCCGTTGAGTTTGATCTCGTAGACAATGCGCAGCATTGTGCCCAGCTCTCCCTTGGGGAAGCCCTGCTTGGCGAACCACACCACATAGGGCTCGGGCAGATCGACCAGCAGCCGGTTGGCGTACTTGCCAAAAGGCATCCGGTAGCTCGCCAGCTTGAGCAGTTGTTGCGGGTCGGAGAGGAGGGTGGTGCTCTCTTGTTCTGTCATCTCATTATCCAAAAATTAAACGTATTGCCCGGCACACCAGCCAGAGGCCCACGCCCACTGAAAGTTATACCCCCCCAACCAGCCGGTGACATCCAGCACTTCGCCGACAAAATAGAGCCCCGGCACATCCTTAGCCTCCAGCGTCTTTGATGAGATTGCATCGCAATCGACGCCACCGGTGGTGACCTCGGCGGTGCGATACCCTTCGGTGCCGTTGGGTTTCACCTGCCACTGCTGGAGCGCCGCTGCGAGGGTCTCGAAGGTGGTGTGCGAGGTGTTGGCCAGTGCCTGGTTGGCCACGGTTTCGTCGAGAAAGGTGGCGATCAACCGCTTTGGCAGATGGTGGGCGAGGCAGGTTTTGATCTGCTGCTGCGGGTGTTCTCTCTGCGCTTGCCTTAGTTCCTCCAGCAGATTCAAATCGGGCAGCAGGTTGATCTCCACCGCCTCCCCCGGTTGCCAGTAGGAGGAGATCTGCAAAATCGCCGGGCCGCTTAAACCTCGATGGGTGAAGAGCACGTTTTCGCGAAAGCTGGCGCGAGCGTTTGTCACCACGCTGTCGATGGCGATGCCGCTCAGCGGGGAGTAACGTTCTTTGTCTGCCGGTTGCAGCGTGAACGGCACCAGCCCAGCCTGCGTCGGCCAGATTTTAATGCCAAACTGCTCGGCGACTTTGTAACCAAAAGGCGAGGAGCCCATTGTAGGAATAGAGAGCCCACCGCTGGCGATCACCAGCGACTCGCACAGCAGATCGCCGTGCGAGGTTTTCAAACTGAACCGGCCATCATCGAGCTGGCGGATTTTGTTGATCTCAGTTTTCAGCTCAATTGTGGTGCCGACCTTCTCGTTCTCCGCCAGCAGCATGTCGAGAATATCCCGGGCGCTGTTG
>JALTMR010000381.1 GCA_027001525.1 Gammaproteobacteria bacterium | reverse complement strand
AATATGCACTGCACCACCTGTCACGGTGCGCGTGGGGTGGCGAGGATGCCTGGTGTGCCTGACTTTCGTCGGGGAGGGGCACTGTTCAAAAGTGATCCCCAGCTGCTTCAGGTGATAGAACAAGGTGGCGGGGTGATGCCCGCTTTTCGTGGTTTGATGTCTACATACGAAATTATGGACGTCATTGCTTATCTAAGAACGTTACGTTAATGCAAAAATCCTGGTTGTTGCTGGCGACTACCCTAGCGTTTGTCGCCGGATGTTCCGATTCCCAGCAGGCCGCGCCTGTTCCCGAAACCGATATTCCTGATACCGCTCAGAAAGTGAGTTCTGCGGAGGCGGACGTATCGCCTTCAACGAAGATGCTGACGGCGGCTGATCCCGAGCCTGACCCCTGGGTGGTGGTGGAGTCTTTCGAGGTGGGCCGCGATGTCTATGTGCGTTCCCTGGCGCTGGACGCCAAAAACCAGAGCCTGTGGGTGGGGACATCCGTCGGGGTGCATGAGGTTGATCTCTCAGATCAGAGCTTACGCAATACCTTTACCCGTGCCGATGGTCTGGCAAACGAATATGTCTTCGCCATCTTTGTCGATAGCCACGATAACAAATGGTTTGGCACCAACGGCGGTGGCGCCTCAAGGTTGAACAATGGCCAGTGGCATACCTATTTCCCCATGCACGGCGTGGCGGACTACTGGGTCTACAGTTTTGCCGAACAGTCCAGCGGGGATGTCTGGATTGGCACCTGGGACGGTGTGACGCATTGGGACCCGCAGAGCGGGGCATTCACCACTTATGTGCGTGAGCTGATCAATGAGTGGGTCTACGGCATTGGTGTCGATTCCAGGGATCGTGTGTGGTTTGGCACCGAAGGTGGCGTCTCCATGTTCGATGGCAATCAGTGGCGTTCATGGACCCACAAAGATGGTCTCGGAGCACCCAATGAAGAGAATCTTCCCATCAGTTTCAACACTGGTCTGGGCACTCGCACCCGTCATGATCTTAACGTCCTGACCGGTGGCGCGCCGACCTACAATCCCAACTATGTTTTCTCGGTACACGTCGACCAGCATGACCACGTCTGGGTGGGCACCTGGGGCGGCGGTGTTGCCCGCTACGACGGCCGGCGCTGGAAAAATTACAATATGAGCGATGGTCTGGCGGGTAATATTGTTTACAGCATCGGTGAATCCGCTGATGGCACCTTGTGGGTGGGCACTGACCGGGGCGTGAGTCGTTTCGATGGCAAGCAGTGGTATCGCTACGGCCGCGAGCAGGGGCTTTTAAATGAGCATGTTTATGCGCTGGCCGTCGTTGCCAATGACGAGGTGTGGGTGGGCACTCGCGGGGCTGTCACCCGTCTGGCGCTGAGCGGTGAGAACAAGAAGCAGGCAGGTGTGCAGTGAAATTGAATAGTACAGTCGTGGCAATCTCCCTTCTGGTGGCTGCCGGAGCTATTGTAGGTGCGTATCAGTTAGGCCAGCAGGGTGGGCGCGAGGCCGTCTCTGACGAGGTGCAAGCCGAGGCACCTCATGCGGCACAGGTGCCCCCTGTGCAGTCAGCCAATCCATCAAATAGCACACAGGTGGCTGCGGCTCATGCCGATATGGCATCGGGTAAGCCTCGTTTTAGCCACTTTCGGGTGGGCAACCGGAACGTCAAGAGCATGTACGCCGATGGGCGCTACATCTGGGTTGGCACCTCGGGCGGCGTGGTGCGCTACGACAGCGAAACAGACGATTACCAGCTCTTTAATAACAAAAACTCCGATCTGCTATCCAATGGTATTTTCCATGTGAGTCGGGTCGACCACCGCATGGCCATTGGTACATACGGTGGTGGTTTGGCCCTTTACGATCCGGAGGCGAACACCTGGGAGACCATGAACATTCCCGAGGGTCTGGCGGATCAGTTTGTCTACGATGTGCTTACGTTGCCCAACGGCGATGTCTGGCTGGCCACCTGGTCCGGGGCCAATCGCGTCGTGGGGGGTGACTTTTCCAACCCTGATGCGTGGGAGACCTATACGGTAGAGAATACCCAGGGTGGCCTGCCTAACCCCTGGGTCTACAATGTGGCTGCTGGTGTCAACGGCGAGGTCTGGTTCGCCACCGAGGGTGGGCTGGGGCGTTTTCTGGATGGCAAGTGGGACAGTTGGCAGCACGAGGATGGGCTGGGTGCTCCCTACGAGGTGGTGAAAGAGTCGATTCAATTCAAGAACGACCCGGCAAAATCCTCCATGCACCACGCCAGACAAAAAGATGAGCAAGGCCTGAGTGATGTCAACGTTGCCTACAATCCCAACTATGTCATCTCCATGGCGGTTCAGGCTGATGGAACCGTGTGGGCCGGGACCTGGGGGGCTGGTTTGGCCCGTTTTGACGGCAAACACTGGCGTAACTACACAACGGCGGACGGCCTGCCTGCAAACCACGTTTTTATGCTCTACATTGATAAGCAAAATCGCCTCTGGATCGGCACAAATAGTGGGCTCGCACTCTTTCATGAAGAAAACGAAACATTTGAAGTTAAAACAGTTGCCGATGGCCTCTATGCGGATAACGTTTTCTCCATGGCCGATGGCCCGGACGGCAGTTTGTGGATCGGCAGCTTCGGCGGTGTGGCTCACATCGAGCAGGGTTGGTAGGGGTGAGCGTGTAACCTTCGTTTCCTGCGGGGAATGGGGTCATGTATGAGCAGCGCTGAGATCCTTCATATCGCCGGGAGTGAAAATGAATAGCCTGGGCACCCGCATGGCGTTTGTCTTGGCGTCGGCGCTTTTTCTTCTTGTGGTGATCGCGGGCTCCTGGGTGGAGCGCAAGCTGACCGATGCCATCAGCAACGAAGAGATAGATCAAGCCAAAATCCACGCCCAGACGCTGCTTGCCAGTCTGCAGATTCTGATGATCAACGGCCAGGGCACACTGGCCCGGGATTGGGTGGACAGCCTGCGGGGCACAGCCGGCATCGTCGATATCGCCGTTTTGCGCCGTGATGGTACGGAGGCCTTCTCGGATCTCAACACCGTTTTTGAGGTCAACAGCTTTCTCGATGCGCCCGTATTCGAACGGGAGCCCGTTCCGTCCCGCTATTTCGCCCCGGCTTCGGAATCCCATCAGGCGTTCAACAACGCCCTGCAGGGCGAGGTGGTCGTCGATTCCCGTTTTCCTGAAGAGGTCACCGTGCTTCAGCCTATCGCTTCCGGTACGGAGTGCATGAGTTGCCATGGCTATGACAGCAACCCCCTGCGTGGTGTGCTGCGTCTGAGCCTCTCCCGCGAACATACCCTGGTTCGTATCGCCCAGATGCGAGCCAACCTGTGGGCGGTTGCGCTGGTGCTGGTGTTGGTGCTGGCTGTAGTGGTGTGGGGGGTTGTCAGGGTGAGTGTGCTGTGGCCCATCAATCAGC
>JALTMR010000380.1 GCA_027001525.1 Gammaproteobacteria bacterium | reverse complement strand
CTATCGCACGTCGTGCGATGGAAGAGCCTCTGCGTCAGATCGTTGACAATGCCGGTGATGAGCCTTCTGTTGTCGTTAACAAGGTTCGCGAAGGTGAAGGTAACTTCGGTTACAACGCTGCCTCTGGTGAGTACGGCGACATGCTGGAGATGGGTATCCTGGATCCCACCAAGGTCACTCGTTCTGCGTTGCAACACGCAGGCTCTATCGCTGGTCTGATGCTGACCACTGAAGCGATGGTTGCCGACAAGCCCCAGCCAGAAGGCGCGGCGGGTGGTGCACCTGATATGGGTGGTATGGGTGGTATGGGTGGCATGATGTAATTTCCCAGCCATACCCGCTAGTGCTATAGAAAAGGCCCTGCCAGAAATGGTGGGGCCTTTTTTGTTAACAGATTGATGTTGCTAATGAGGTGCATAGGTGCCGAGTCGCTTGCGCCAACCGTTGAGCCAGCGTGACTCATCGCGGGGCGCATTGTCTACTCGCCGGGTCAATACCAAATCGGCACAGCGGATAAACTCCGCCATCGTCTCACCCGTGTCAGGGCGCATGTTTTTCAGAACTTGCAATAAGCCCCACCCTTCCCCCTTATAGCGTTCGCCAGGGGAGATGCCCTCACCTTTGAAGTTGACGTAATCGATCAGTGCATAGAGGCCCCCAGGTGAGTTGGCCACTTGATAGAAGCGGTTGGCTACCTGTCTCTTTTCCTCTTCGTTTTGGAGGGTCGCCAACATGGCGGGCAGGCTGGCATGGAGGCGCTTGATGATGAACTGGGTTTGTTGAGGAATAGTGCGCTGTAGCAGCGTGCTTAATTCAACCATTCGGGGGCTGTCGATATCCGCATAAAATTCATCTCGACTGCGCCACGGGGCATCTGTTTGGCTGGAGAGCCAGGCAGGCAGAGGGGTGGTTTTTCGGAGGTAGTGAAGTAGCTGGGGAAAGCTTTCGGTAAACGGCCCGTTAACACCGGGTGGATACCAGATGAAGTGGCCAATACCCAGCGAAGGGAAATCTTCACCCCTATTCCATACGGTCAGGTTTTCTACTTTTCCGAGGCCCTCGTTTTGCCAGATTCTTTGGCCAATAGCCTCAGCGCGTTGAGCGGAAATTTGAATGTTTTTCAGGGTGCCTTCTGCCATTGCGGCGCTTGCGAATAGAAGGGATAAAAGGAGGGGGAGACGAGTCATGTGGTGCCTGCTATGTGGAAGCCGCCTGGCTTGAATTTGGATGTGGAAAGACTATGTCATGAAATCGAACAAACTGGTTGGTTATTATATCGATTGTGCTACAGTTAATTGCTACCCAGTAGTCAATATGTAAGCAGTCAGGAACGCCATTGCAAGACGATCTGTTTCTAGAAGAGACTCCCACTTCATCTGTCACCGAAAAGGTGGCTAAGCCAGGCCCCGCTGTCGAGCTTAGGGGCTCCGTTTTTACCCTTCCGGTATTGAGACTCAAGCGTTCTGATCTTGGTGCCATTGAAGAAACGCTGAGTGAGCGTATTTCCCAGAGTAAAAAGTTCTTTGAAAATGCCCCCGTGGTGTTGGATCTGGAGCACCTGGAGACCCCTGCCGAGGTTCTGGATTTTGCCGCGTTGTGCTCACTACTGCGCACTCTGCAGCTTGTGCCTGTGGGGGTGCGTCAGGGAAGTGCCGAGCAGCAGCAGGCCGCTGTTGAGGCCGGGTTGGCTGTGCTTCGGGGTGGTTCGGTGCAGGAGGCTGTGGCTGCCGAGAGCAAGGACAAGAAGACGGGCGAGGTGGTCAAGCAGGTAGTCGTGCCCAGCAAGGCGCTGGTGATTGACCAGCCCGTGCGTTCGGGCCAACAGATTTATGCCCAGGGCGGAGACCTGATTGTGCTGGCACCCGTGAATGCCGGTGCGGAGGTCATTGCCGATGGCAATATACATATTTATGCCCCGTTAAGAGGGCGCGCATTAGCCGGAGTGTTGGGGGATGCGTCTGCGCGGATTATCGTGCAATCCATGGAAGCTGAGCTGGTCTCGATTGCAGGCCATTATCAGATCTTTGAGGAGCGTTTGCCTGACGAATTGTTTGGCAAGTCCGCCCAGGTTTATCTGCAAGAGATGGCGTTAACACTGGTGCCGTTGCGTTAGGTTGATTGAATTGAGTGGGCCGGGTTAACTCATCCGGCTTGTTAAAGACACAGAGGAGACGAACTTGTCCAAGGTCATTGTTGTTACATCGGGCAAGGGTGGCGTCGGTAAGACGACCACCAGTGCCAGCTTTGCCACCGGCCTGGCTATGAAAGGCCACAAAACGGTCGTGATCGATTTTGATGTGGGGTTGCGCAACCTGGATCTGATCATGGGGTGCGAGCGTCGGGTTGTTTATGATTTCGTCAATGTCATCAATGGAGAGGCGACCCTTAAACAGGCGCTGATTAAAGACAAGACTCATGACAAGCTGTTTATTCTGCCGGCCTCCCAAACGCGGGACAAAGACGCCTTTACCAAAGAGGGTGTGGAGAAGGTGATCGATGAGCTGCGCGAAAGTTTTGATTACATCGTCTGCGATTCCCCGGCCGGGATCGAAAAAGGTGCGATTATGGCACTCTATTTTGCTGATGAAGCGCTGGTTGTGACCAACCCGGAAGTCTCTTCAGTGCGCGATTCTGATCGAATTCTCGGTATTCTCGCTGCCAAATCCAAACGGGCGGAGGAGGGGGCTGAGCCGATCAAGGAGCATTTGATCGTGACGCGTTACTCCCCGGAGCGGGTAGAGAGCGGCGAGATGTTGAGCATTGAAGATATCAATGACCTGTTGGGCATCAACCTGATGGGCGTCATTCCGGAGTCCGAATCGGTACTGCAGGCCTCCAACTCCGGCATTCCCGTGATCAGGGATAGCCAGAGCAGCAGCGGCCAGGCCTATGATGATGTCGTCATGCGATTTTTGGGGGAGGAGGTGCCGATGCGCTTTCTCGACGCAGAGAAAAAAGGTCTGTTTAAACGAATATTTGGGGCTTGAATCATGTCACTACTCGACTATCTGACACGTAAAAAGAAAAGTTCAGCCTCGGTAGCGAAAGAGCGCTTGCAGATTATTCTGGCCCACGAACACGCCAACGCCAGTGGCCCGGACTATCTGCCAGCTCTGCAGCGTGAATTGCTTGATGTGGTGAGCAAGTACGCCAAGGTGGATCTGGATGATATCAAGGTTAACCTCGAGATGGAGGGCGACTGTGAGATTCTGGAGCTGAACATCTCACTGCCTGAGTCTTCACGCAAACTCGCCTGATCCTTTTCGCTTTTGCCCTAATGTCCTTTGGGGTGTCACAAGAAGGCCGCCCCCAGACCTGATTGATCTCAGGTTTTGGGGGTGGCCTTTTCTATTGGTATCTGCCTGGGTACACGGGAGTGAACGGTGAACTCGACGACAGGGTATGCCGAA
>JALTMR010000379.1 GCA_027001525.1 Gammaproteobacteria bacterium | reverse complement strand
ATACAAATCTCGTCCCCCAGTGCCAAAGCTAATTGATCACGCGCCGAGCCCTGGTTCACCGCCAGCTCCACCAGACCCAGCGAATTGGCATACCAAAAAAGCTGATGTTCAGGAACATCACCAAAGGTGCGCGCACTCTCCGCCCTATGCCCTTTACAGGCGATAACCTCGTGTCCCTGAAGCGTGCTGGCCCTAATACCCGTCAACGCATTGCCGAAGCTGTCAAAGTAGATGATTCTAGCGGTATCCATCTCGCGGTGGCGAGTATGAAGCGGAACGGGGGAAGACAACCAGTTTGGGGAAATTGGCTCACCCGATGCCAGCCTGGCAGCAACGGGAGCAAAAAGATCCCGCCCGTGAAAACTTGCACTCAGCTCTTTTGGCCGCCATAGAATAGTCTGTTTCACCGCCACCCCCGAATACTGATTAGCAAGCACATCAAACAGGCCGTTATCCGGGCCAACAAACTTCTGCTCTCCGACGCGGATCACAACAGGCTCTCTTTGCAAGGTACCCACGCCCGGGTCGACTACGCCGATAAAAACCGTATCCAGAGGAAACTGCTTTGCACAAGCGGCCAGGAGAAAGCCCGACAGGTACGGATCAAACCTGGGGGCGTTGGAGATCAACTCAATAAACTTTAGTGCAGGAGAGACACCGTAAATCGTACCCTCAACTTGAGCCCGATAGAGACCATCCGGGCCAAAATCACTAAACATCACAACTGACGACATTCGACCCCTCCAATAATCGATGAGGATAAAACCAAAAAAACCGGGCAATGCCCGGCTTTTTTGTTAGCAACCACAACGAAAATCATTAATCAGCGGCAGCAACTTCAGCTTCTTCTTCGACGATAGGCCGATCAACCAGCTCAACGATAGCCATCGGTGCCTTATCTCCAGGCCGAAAGCCACACTTGAGAATGCGCAGATAGCCCCCGGGGCGGTCCTTGTAGCGAGGCCCCAGTTCGTCAAACAATTTACCTACGATCTCTTTGTCGCGCAGCCGGCTAAAGGCCAACCGACGCTTTGAGACGCTGTCTTCCTTGGCCAATGTGATCAATGGCTCAGCAACGCGACGCAACTCTTTGGCCTTCGGCAAAGTAGTGCGAATCACTTCGTGCCGAAGCAAGGACGCTGACATGTTCTTAAACATCGCCTGGCGATGACTACTGTTCCGGCCTAGCTGCCGGCCGCTTTTACGGTGACGCATCTTTCAAATTCCTTAGTCTGAGTTCTGCTTAACTAAAATCAGATCTGCTCACTGAAATGTCTTGCAGCGTTACGCAGTCGCTTTCTCGTGCTCGCTTTGCAGCTGAGGTGGCGGCCAGTTTTCCAGACGCATCCCCAATGAAAGCCCATGAGTAGCCAAAACATCTTTAATTTCGGTCAGAGACTTTTTGCCCAAGTTAGGTGTCTTCAGCAGTTCCACTTCGGTACGCTGAATAAGGTCACCAATGTAGTAAATATTCTCTGCTTTCAAGCAATTTGCTGAACGGACGGTTAACTCTAAATCGTCCACAGGACGCAACAGGATCGGATCAATCTCGGCCTGCTGAGGCTGAGCCTGAGCCTCTTCTGTACCTTCAAGATCAACAAAAACAGATAATTGATCCCTGAGAATAGTAGCCGCTCTACGGATAGAGTCTTCCGGATCAATAGCACCGTTAGTCTCCATATCGATGATCAACTTATCCAGATCTGTACGCTGCTCTACACGGGCTCTCTCCACCGCATAGGCTACCCGCCGCACAGGGCTGTATGTCGCGTCCAGCTGAAGTTTGCCAATAGGCCTATGCTCTTCACTGTCGCTGCGAGTATTAGCCGGCTCATAACCACGACCCAGGGCAATTTTCAACGTAGCGTTGAGCTCTGCGCCATCTTCCAGATTAGCGATCACCAGGTTTTTATTTACAATCTCGACGTTGTGAGGAACCTGAATATCGTGCCCCGTTACCGCCCCGGGCCCTTTCTTGGAAATGACCACGGTCGCCTCCGAACCCTCATGCATCTGAATCGCGAGCTCCTTGAGGTTCAACAGGATTTCAATGACGTCCTCCCGCACACCCTCAATGGTGCTGTACTCATGCAATACACCGTCGATTTCAGCTTCGATAACAGCTGCCCCGGGCATGGAAGATAGCAAAATACGGCGCAACGCGTTACCAAGCGTATGCCCGAACCCTCTTTCGAGAGGCTCGAGTGTTACTTTGGCGTGAGTTTCGCTGATAATTTGCACATCCACAACGCGTGGCTTTAAAAACTCAGTTACTGAGCCCTGCATAGAAAGTCCTCTTTTACTCGTATCGTAATCAGAAAATGCTTATTGGATAAGCGCTTACTTAGAGTACAATTCCACAACGAGATGCTCGTTGATTTCAGCCGGCAAGTCACTACGCTCTGGCGTGGCTTTATAGATACCCTGCATCTTCGTGGCATCAACCTCAACCCAATCTGCAAACCCACGCTGCTGAGCAAACTCTAGAGCTGCCTTGATGCGCAGCTGAGGCTTTGCTTTTTCGGCCACAGCAATAACGTCCGAAGGCTTCACCTGGTAGCTGGGAATATTAGCCTTCTTCTCATTCACTGTGACACCGTTGTGACGAACAAGCTGGCGCGCCTCTGTACGTGAAGCGGCAAAACCCATGCGATAGACCACGTTATCCAACCGACCTTCTAGCAGTTTAAGCAGGTTCTCACCGGTAGACCCCTTGCGACGGTCAGCTTCTTTGTAGTACCCACGAAACTGGCCTTCCAGAATACCGTAGACGCGACGCAGCTTTTGCTTTTCGCGCAGCTGGATGGCGTAATCAGTCAGGCGAGTACGGCGCTGACCGTGCTGTCCAGGTGGAAATGCACGTTTTTCAATCGCGCACTTTGATGTGTAACACTTCTCGCCTTTAAGGAAGAGTTTTTCCCCCTCACGACGACAAAGACGACATTTTGAACCAATATATCTAGCCACAACAGTTCTCCGAAACTAAACGCGACGCTTCTTGGGTGGACGACAGCCATTATGAGGAATGGGTGTCACGTCGGTAATGCTGTTGATTTTAAAGCCAGCAGCGTTCAACGCACGTACAGCAGATTCACGACCGGGCCCCGGCCCTTTCACCATGACGTCCATATTCTTCATACCGAACTCTTTAACAACCGCTCCGGCAGTTTCCGCAGCAACCTGGGCTGCAAAAGGAGTACTCTTACGAGAACCACGAAATCCTGCGCCGCCAGCAGTTGCCCAAGACAAGGTATTCCCCTGCCGATCAGTAATAGTAATAATGGTGTTGTTAAACGACGCGTGTATGTGCGCTACGCCGTCAACTACATTCTTTTTGACGCGTTTACGCGTGCGTGATGAACTTGGTTTAGCCATTTCTTATATCCAGTGATTATCTTCTAATCGGTTTACGTGGACCCTTACGAGTC
>JALTMR010000378.1 GCA_027001525.1 Gammaproteobacteria bacterium | reverse complement strand
GGCTTAGCGATCAATGGGTTAAATCAGGGGCGGATGAGTGAGGTGTCTATCCGGGGGTGGTGTGTGTAAATCAGGGTGACAGGTGTGGGATGCGAGGGGGCTGACGACAATACCAGATCGCGCGCCCTTGAATGTACGGTGTCAGGGCTTGCCAGCATAATTGGATAGAAGCTCAGCTACCGTTATCGCTGTAGATGGAAACTCTTTTAAAATCTTTTTATCTTGTGTAACAAGCGGGGTATTGAGGTGGTGAGCAAGAGCAACAAATTCGCAGTCGTACGAGGAGCAATTACTCTCGTTTATTAATGCAAGCACTTGGGAAGAAGGAACATCAAATTCGTTCTGAGTCATAATTGATTCAGCAGTTTCCTGAAGTAGTAACGCTTTTTCGAGATTAATAATTTCCTTTCTAAGGTACAGCGCTAAGACATTTCGGAACTCACTTTTCCATAGCAGTGGTGCAACCCATTCAGAGTCGAGTTGGTACGCTGCATCGACTGATTCTGAATAGGGGGTGGGCAGAAGGAGATAGGAGATGATGTTTGTATCAGCAACTATCATGGTCTGCCTTCATTGATGGCTTGCTCGATATCTTCAGCAGTAATGGAATCAGGGCCTATTTGTGCGCGAAGAGCGCGAATCTCGTTTAATCTGTCCTCTGGAGATATTTTTTTGGGAAAAAGAGCGCGTTTAAGGCACATAATGACTTCGCTATTAATGCTCCTATGATGTTGTTCTGCAACATGTTTTAGCTCATGGTACAGGTCGTCAGGAATGTTTTTTATGGTTAAGGCTGGCATGGCGTACACCTCTCAAATGAGACGAAGGTTCCATTGTGGTTGCGTTATGCTTGTTGGTCAAGTGACAGAAAAAGCCCTAACGATTGCATTAGCTCGGCCCCACCTCTGCGGTGCTTTTCGGATGCTAAAAGAGCCTGGCATGCAAAAACCTCCACTTCGGTGGTCCGGTTACGCTTGGTGACAGGGCTATTTGTGAATGATGTGCTGTTTGATTGCCCGGCTGACCACTTCACCCAGGTTGCCGAGGAAGAGAGTCCCCATATTGGGCTGGAAGCATTTGGGGTCGCGGCTGCCGATCACCAGCACGCCGAGGAACGGGCAGTCGATGGTGGTGCAGCTTTCGCCACCCAGCGGGATGACGGCGGTGGAGGCGATGTCGTTGCCTTCGCCGAACATGTAGTTCATCTGCTCCGGCTGAAGACGGCCGCAGACAGGTTTTTCGTGGCTGAGAATCGCCTTGAAGGCGCTCAGACGCGGATCTGCCATGGGCACCATGATGGTTTTCATCAGCTCGCAGTCGGGGTCGACCTCCACCAGTGATGCGTCGGTGAAGAGTTTGACGTTCATGGCGTCGATCTGAAAATCGCCGCGAAGGCTGTCATCAAGCGCCACATAAAGTGCGTTGAGGTTCTCGGCATCCATGAGCGCCAGGGTCAGGCGGTGCATGCGTTCGTTGAGCTTGTCGTTATCGCGGGCAATTTTGACCAGTTTTTCCAGTTGGGAGCGCAGTTTTTTGTTCTGCCCCCGCAATGTGTTGACCTGATGTTCGATGAGTGAAGTGGCCCCCCCGCAGTCGTGGCTCAGCTCCAGCTCGGCCAGGGTGCTGGGGTTGCGCTGGAAAAAGTCGGGCGTGCGGCGCAGGTAATCGATGACCGTCGCCTCATCGACAACGGTTGGAGTCTCTTTTTCCGATGAACTCTGTCCGCTCATAGTGCTATCGTTCCTTCAAATACATGGGTTGCCGATCCAGTCATCCAGAGTGGCGCTTCCGGATGCTCCCAGCGTATCAACAATTGGCCGCCAGGCAAATCGACTGTGACCTCTTTTTCCAGCCGATTCCACGACTTGCCCACCGCCACGGCTGCGCAGGCACCGGTGCCACAGGCCAGGGTCTCGCCGGCACCGCGCTCGAAGACGCGCAGGCGGATATGGCGAGGATTGAGTATCTGCATGAAACCGGCGTTGACCTGACACGGGAAGTCGGGGTGGTGGCTGATGGCGGGCCCAAGGGTCTCGATGGGGGCGTTATCAACGTCTGCCACCTCCATGACGGCGTGGGGGTTGCCCATGGAGACAGCGCCAATGGTGGCCGTGCCCGCCTCGGTTTGCAGTGTGTGGCTGGGCTGCTTTGCGGCCTTGAAGGGGAGTGCGGCAGGGTCAAAATTGGGCATGCCCATGTTGACGCTTACCAGCCCATCGCGCTCGATCCGCGGGTAGACGATGCCGCTGTTGGTCTCCACCGCAATTTCATTTTTGTCGGTAAGCTGTTTGTCGCGCACGAAGCGGGCAAAGCAGCGTACGCCGTTGCCGCACTGCTCCACTTCACCGCCGTTGGCGTTGAAGATGCGGTAGCGGAAGTCGACGCCCTTTTGTGTTGGCCGCTCCACCAGCAGCAGCTGGTCAAACCCCACGCCAAAGTGGCGATCTGCCAGGTTGGTGATCTGATCGGTGGTGAGGGTGACGGCTTGCGAGATGGCATCGATGACAACAAAATCGTTGCCGAGGCCGTGCATTTTGCTGAATTGGATGACTTGTTTCATGGTGGCGTCAGTCTACCATGTTCGTCTCTGCTGGTTGGCCCGCTAAGGCGCAAAAAAGCCGGATCATCATCCGGCTTTTGGGGTTCACCGTAGCGGCGTTGTTTTAGAATGCGGGTTTGTTGGGCTCATCGTTGAAGCGCTTGATGCTGGCCTCAATTTCGGCTTGTGCGTCGGCGACATTACCCCAGCCTTCCAGCTTGACCCATTTTCCCTTCTCCAGGTCCTTGTAGTGCTCGAAGAAGTGGGAGATCTGGTCCAGCATCTGTTTGGGCATATCGTCAATGTCTTCGATGTGGGCGTAACGATCGGTCAGTTTGGTTACGGGCACGGCAAGTACTTTGGCATCGATGCCGGATTCGTCGGACATCTTCAGAACGCCAACGGGGCGAACCTTGACCACCGAGCCGGCGATCAGGGGGTGAGGCGTGACAACCAGCACATCGACCGGGTCGCCATCTTCAGACAGGGAGTGAGGGACGTAGCCGTAGTTGCAGGGGTAGAACATGGCGGTGGCCATAAAGCGGTCCACAAACATGGCGCCGGTCTCTTTATCGACCTCGTACTTAACGGGGTCGCTGTGAGCGGGAATCTCGATAATGACATTCACACTATTGGGTAGGTCTTTACCAGGGCTGACTCTGTCCAGGTTCATCTTCGCTGTCCTCGATTAGCGCAAAAAAGGCGGATTATATATGTTCCGTCGCTGATTACGCTAATAGCTTGTGGCGATATCGATAGTCAAAATCCATCTACCGTTCTAACTGGCGTCCCTGCCTTAATCCATGGTCGCGTATCTTGAGTGGCCGCTACAGCGTAAATTTCTTCAGCTTCTTCTCGACGGCCACGTTCTTTAGTTTGATGTATTGTGGAATGCCGCTTTTATAG
>JALTMR010000377.1 GCA_027001525.1 Gammaproteobacteria bacterium | reverse complement strand
ATAGCGAGCAGCGATGCTGAGATCATGGAGTGCCAGAACGGCACCTCCGCCTGCATCTGAAAATGCCCGAAAGCTATTCATCACCTTTAATTGATGAGCGGGATCGAGGGCTGCGATGGGCTCGTCCGCCAGCACAATACCGGGCTCACCGGCCAACACCCGCGCCAACAACACACGACACTTTTCACCTCCCGACAAGGTCGTGGCGGCACGATCTTTCAGGTGCCAGGTATCTGTCTGTCGAAGTGCTGCCGCTACCCGGCGCTCATCATCAGCACTCAGGCTGGCCCAGCCCGGCAGATGGGGCACACGCCCGAGCGCCACCAGACGACTGACCTGAAGTGGCCAGTGGATTTCACTGCTTTGCGCCAGGTAACCGAGGGTTCTGGCACGCTCAAAATCATCCCACGCCGAAATATCTTTCCCCTGCAACAGCACCGTCCCCTGCGTCGTTTTTTGCAGCCCGGCCATCACCTTAAGCAGACTCGACTTACCCGCGCCATTCGGGCCAATGAGGCCCACCAGCTCCCCCCGCTTCAGGGACAGGTCCACCCGGGTGAGGCATCGAATATCACCCCGCGCAAGCGAAACGGACTGCGCCTCCAGCAACACCGCCTTCACGGCAGCACCTTGCGTGATTTGACAATCAGGTAGAGAAAAAAGGGGGCCCCCACAAGCGCCGTCAACACCCCCACCTGCAACGGCGTCTGGGTCGGTATCAGGCGCACCGCAATATCGGCCAGCAACAGCATCACCGCGCCGCCCAACGCACTGGCCAGCAGCAAACGCCTGGGTTCATAGCCCACAAGCGGGCGCAGTAAGTGAGGGATCACCAGGCCGATAAAACCGATGGCCCCCACGGTAGCCACTGCCGCCCCCACGGCCAGCGCCGTCGCCAGGAAGATGCGCCAACGCAGTCGCACCACGTTGACCCCCATTGAGGCGGCTGTCTCTTCCCCAAGAGAGAGGGCGTTCAGAGACCGACCACAGCCACTCAACATCACCCAGCCCATCAGGGTCGTGGGCAGCATCAGCCACAGATCTGGCAGACTCACCTTGCTGAGATCCCCCAGGGTCCACAAGGCAATTTCACGCACAGCATAGGGGCTGGGGGCCAGGTTGATCGCCAGCGAAATACAGGCGGCGGCGATGGCATTGATCGCCACCCCTGCCAGAATGATCGTCGTAATGGTGCTGTCGTTACCCGTCATGACGTAGACCAGCACAATAGCCAACAGGGCACCCGCCATGCCGGCAACAGGCAACAACCAGGGCGAGAGGCTGTGGAAGCCAAAATAGAGCACAATCACGGCAAACAGGGCTGCGCCGCTGCTGCTGCCCAAAATGCCGGGGCTGGCCAGCGGGTTACGCAACAACCCCTGCATGGCGGCTCCGCACACACCGAGCGTCGCACCGACAACAATGGCGACCAGCGAACGGGGTAGGCGCAGCTCCAGCAGAATCAACGTGTAGACACTCTGCTCGTTTGCCAGCCACTCCGCCACGGTGTGCCATAGCGAGAAGCTGTGGCGTCCAGTGGTCAACGAGATAAAAAACAGCACAACCACTGCCCCCAGCAGCAACAGCAAGAGACGTCGGTGGCCGCTCACAAGCCTTGCTCCGACACCCTGAATGGCGCGGCCATACCACTCTCAATCACCTCTCTGGCCTCGCGTAACGCCACCAGCGCATCCACCACCATTGGCCCGCCACAAACCCACAGCTTGCGGTCCACGGTAATGGTGAACTCCGGCCGTCTGCTTTTTTTCAGCACGGGGTGCTTCAACATCTGTTCCGCAAACGAATAGGAGTCCGGCGCCAGCGGGGAGTCAATCAGTGCCAGCGGAGCCAGCAGCAACAAGGTTTCCAGATCAACCACACCCAGATCTGCAACACCCGCCTCTGTAGCCGGGTTACGCCAACCGGCCTGGTAGATAATGTCACCCACCAAACTGTTTCGGCCGACGGTGAAACCACCCGGCGCGTACTGCATCAGCGTCGGTGCATCGACGGCAGGCCGGGTTGCGACGCGATCCAGGCGTTCATCCATCTCCTGAATCACCTGCTCCGCCCTCTGCCGCTGTCCCAGCAAGCCTCCCATCCGGCGCAGTTGCTCCCGCACCTGCTCAATACTGCGAGGGTGGTCAAACAACTCGACCTGATAGCCCAGCTGCTGCAACAAACGGGTGGAGGCACGCGCACTGTAAAACCCGCCCAATACCAGATCCGGCGAATGAACCACAATCTCCTCAACCTCGCCATGGTTCACCGGAATGGTTAGCGCGCGCTCGTAGTAGTAGGCGCTTTTCCGATCCCGCGACAACCAGGTGACCGTCGCAATGGTGGCCGGGTCAGCCAATAACAGCAGGTACTGATCGGTGCAGAGATTTAAGGAGGCGATGCGCTGCGGCCCTGCCTGGGCGGCATTGAGCAACGCAGCAGACAGACCAAGCAATGCAAAGAGCACCCACCTCACAGCCTTCCCTCGCGAGGGTCGTCCACCCTAGATACCTACCCGCAAACCGGCGTAGTAAGCGCGCGGAGAGGTGCCGTAGCCGACCACCTCCTGATAGGTCTCATCAAACAGATTCACCACGCGCCCCGTTAGCTCAACACGATCACTCAAGCGATAGCTCACCGCCAAATTGGTCACCGTATAGGCACCCACCTTCACGACTGAGCGATTATAGGACGGGTCGAAATAGTAGTCCTTCTGTCCGCCGTTATAGTTGACGCCAAGCGTCGTGCTCAGCTTGCCGGAGAGACTACGATGGGTGGCGTTGATACTGGCAATCGTGTCCGCCCGGCGCACCAGATCGTTACCCTCGGCATCTTCACCCTGCTGAACTGTGAGGCTGGCCGCCAGTGACCAGCGGTCACTAAAATCACCCTGGTAACTCAGCTCCAGACCCTTCGTCTGCGTCTTCCCATCCACATTGATGGACGTATTGCCCGAGCCGATAATCTGATCTTCAATACGCAATCCAAATAACGTGACATCCAGACTGTTCAAAGGAGTGATGGACCACTGCATCCCGACATCAGCGCTCTCGCTTTTTTCCGGCTTCAGCGCGCTATTGCCCGGGAAGTTGGCATCATTTCCAAACAACTGTTGCAGTGTCGGGTTTTTAATCCCCGTACCGATGCTGCCGTGGAGGCGCAGGGCAGGGCTTATTTCATAAGAGAGGCTGGCATGAGCCACGTCCGCGTTCTGAAAAATCTTATTGTCGTCATAACGATAGGCAATGGCCGTGGATAACGACTCGCCGAGGTCATAGCGATACTCGACTATCACACTGGTGGCCCGGTTCTCATTAAACCCAGAGTAGGATGAATCGTTGGAATTCTCCTCGCGCTCAACAGCAACGGTTACGCCATGACTGCTCTGGCTGTCGCTGGCCTGAGGGAAATAGAAATCCAACTGATAGCTATATTGACGCTTCTTCGCA
>JALTMR010000376.1 GCA_027001525.1 Gammaproteobacteria bacterium | reverse complement strand
CTTACGGCTTCAACCGCCTCGACGCCGTTGGATACTACATCTGCGCTGTGGCCGAGTTTCTTTAACATGCCTTGCACCACCCGCTGGTTGATGGCGTTGTCCTCGGCGATCAGGATGTGCAGGCGGTGGGGGGTGGTCGCTGGTGTGGCGTGGGTGGTTTCGCCGGTTTCCGTCTCTCCAGGGTGTTCGTTAGCCGCTGTTGAGGTGCTGTGGCGCAGTGGCAGCTCGATGCTGAATGTGCTGCCGATGCCCACCGTTGAGTTGACCTTCAGCTGCCCCCCCATCATGTCGACCAGCTGCCGTGAGATGGTCAGCCCGAGCCCGGTGCCGCCGTAGTGGCGAGTCGTTGAGCCGTCTGCCTGGTCGAACGCCTGGAAAATCTTGTTCAGCTTGGTGGCGGGAATGCCTGTGCCGGTGTCGCGGACTTCGATGAGTATTCGAAACTGGTAGGCGTCATTGTCGATGACGCGGGCATGAATAACGACTTTGCCCTGGCGGGTGAATTTGATGGCGTTGGCCGTCAGGTTGCTGATGATCTGGCGCAGCCGGGTCGGGTCGCCGACGCTGTGTTCGGGAACATCGCTATGGATGTCGAGCTGGAGATCGATCCCTTTGCGATGAGCGCTGGGGGCAAACAGGCTGGCGACATCTTCCAGAATGGCGACGAAGTTGAAGTCCACCTCTTCCAGCGTGAGTCGGCCAGCTTCGATTTTGGAGAAGTCGAGAATGTCGTTGAGCAGGGCGAGCAGTGTTTTGCCCGAATCGTAAGCGGTGTCCACAAAGCTGCGCTGCTCGGCGTTCAGGCGGGTGGATTTCAGTAACTCTGTCATCCCCAGTACGCCATTCATCGGGGTGCGAATTTCATGGCTCATATTGGCCAGAAAGGTCGATTTCGCCCTGGTGGCCTGCTGTGCCTTCTCCAGCGCGGCCTTGAGTTCCCGGGTCCGTTCGGCGACGGTCTTTTCCAGATGGCTATTCAGCTGGATAAGTTTGTTTTCAGCGCACCGCTTATTGGCGATCTCAAACTCCAGGTGTCGCAGAATCGGGTTGGTCAGACCAACCAACAGACCCGCCCCCAATAGCACCAGCAGAATGGTGCTGATGGCGGAGACCAAGGCGGATTCAATAAACGGGGCGCGTATTTCAGCGATGCTGATCGATGCGACCAGGCCGACATCCAGCTCCGGCATATAGCGGTAGGCCGCCACAATTTTTTGGTGAGTCTCGAAATGGCGGCTCAGCATAATGCCTTCACCACGCCTCAGGGAGCGGGCGAAGATTTCGGCACGCGGATCATTGATGTTGAGCGGAGCGATCTTCTTTGGATCGGGGTGGCGGTCGGCGATTAAGAAATGAAGCTTTCCCTGTTGCGCAGTGACCATAAAAAACTCACCGCTTTTGCCGAACCCGTTGTGGTTGAGGTGGGCGTCGGCAATTTGAGCGAGGGTGGTTTGCTCTGCACTTTGCCGCGGAGGCCGGTTTTTATCCAGCGCATTAAAACGGGAGATGGAGCTGATGAGCGAGGCGTGCGTTTGCAGCAGATCGACCAGCTCCTGCTCTTTGGTTTCATACGCCGTGTGGTAGAGCTGCTGCATGGTGAGCCCCACCGCAGCAAGTACAACGGTAAACATCGTCATAATCAAAAGATAGACGCGCTGATAGTTGGGGGTGTGGCGCTGCACGCCACTGACCAGAATGCCAAGAAAGAGAACAAAAAAAGAGATGGTTGATATGGTGACCACCAGGGCTTCGCTGTCTATGCCGATGTGCGTTTGAGCCCCCCCTTCGATGGGTGTGATGACCATGGCTGATGTGCTGGTGTAGTGCAGCCCCGCAAAGAGCAGGCCGAGCAGCGCGGCACTGACTATTTTCGGCAGCAGATTTTTTATCTGTTTGAGGCGTGTAAAAAGATAGAGCGTCGTGGTTGAAATGTAGATCGCGGCCAGCAGGGATATGGCGGCGTGCAGTGGCTCAATCTCGATCTCCGCAGGTAATGTCATTGCGGCGACGTCGAGGGAGTACATCAAGGCAATGCCCATTCCCATGACCAGGCCGGCAACCAGGGTCTGATAGCGCCACTGTTTTGTTCTGCTGATGATAAAAAAAGCGCCCCAGACACTGCCAAAGCAAGCCAGGCCGGAGAGCAGGCTGAGTGGGTAGTTGTACTCGATAGCTGTGCTGACCGGGTGGGCCAGCATGGCAATGAAGTTCATGCTCCATATTCCGCCGCCCATGGCCAGGGCCGCACTGGCCAGCCAGAGGTTCTTTTCTTGTGGTGGACTCTGCAAAAGGCGGCTATACAGTTTCTCTGCTGCATAGGTCGCCATGACCGCAATGAGATAAGAGAGCAGCAGGAGCATCGGATCATCGTCAAACATCGATTAAGGCCATCGTTTTAAATAGATGCCCCCTGTTTTTTTGTGGTCGGTTTAATCGAAAAATAGTCATACACTGACATCGGCAATGATGGTGATATCCGTAGCCCGGCGTTGATTGTCGAGCCCAAACCCCGGCTTACTTTGTTGGTGTAAGGAAATAATGGTTTTCTCTGTTCTGATCGAATGTACAGTGGATTATTAGACCTGATCTATGTTTATCTTTTGGTGTATATAACCTATGTTGATCGTGTGAGTAGCCTCTCCGACAGGTGCATTGCAGCGCGAATGTAGCGGTTTGAGGTGAATGTGTTTAATTGTAAAATGGCCGTCTCCCATACTCCTGTATAGTTTTCTTTATGACGGTTTTTGATCATACTTCGCCGCACGTTGAGTCAATCTGTTCAGACTCAATTGTGGCGATGACTTGCCAGCCAAAAAAATAAAAAATCATAAGGAGAATGATCGTGAGCAGGTTTTCTAAACTTACCCTGGAGCATCGAATTTTCAGCACGGATGGCCAGTGTTTTTTGCTTGCCGAACTGGTGGAGAAACAGGGTAAAGAGAGCTTGCCTTACCTGGTGGATGCGTTGAACTCTGATTGGTCGATTGTCAGAGCGTGTGCCGCCAAGGTGTTGGGCCAATTGCCGGCGGATGTTGATGTGGTTGAAGCCTTGGCTGTGGCGATGGCGGACAGTGACCTTACTGTTCGCCGCAATGCCGTGGAGTCGCTGGGTATGATGAAGCCGGTGCCCGTATCTGCCATTCCGGCGTTGCTTGAAGCCCTGGTGGATGAAGATGTATTGGTGCGAGAGGTTGCACTGTTGGTATTACAAGAGATTCAGAACGTGATCGTAGCGGAAACCGACGCTTGCAATGGTCGCAGTGCCGCGTGATCTGTTCTATCCCGCAGACAGGTTGGTGAACTTGCCCCGCTCACTCCTGTTGTCATAAAAGTAGTTTCATAGTTTCCTACCCTTTGCCCTCTCTTGTAGAGGGCTTTTTTTTCCGGTATTCCTGTGGGCTTCTGCCTGGGTTTACCCGCTTGGGTTTATCATGAGCCTGCAGTTCCCCG